>JACZKF010000114.1 GCA_014860175.1 Desulfuromonadales bacterium
CACCCCCTCTCCCCAACCCTCTCCCACGAGGGGAGAGGGAGCGAAACCTTTAGTGGAGAACACCATGGACAACAAGGCGATCGTCATCGATGATACTACCCTGCGTGACGGCGAGCAGACCGCCGGCGTCGTCTTCTCCCTCGAGGAAAAGAAAGAGATCGCCCGCATGCTCGACGCCATCGGCGTCGGCGAGATCGAATGCGGCATCCCGGCCATGGGCAAGACGGAACAGGCGAGCGTAGGGGCGCTGGTCGAGATGGGGCTCAAGGCTCGGCTGATCACCTGGAATCGCGCCACCATCGGTGACATCCAGGCGTCGCTGGCCTGCGGGGTGACGGCGGTCGATATCTCTGTCTCGGTCTCGGACATCCACATCGAGCACAAGCTGAAAAAGAGTCGCGCTTGGGTGCGGGAACAGCTCAAGGTCGCTCTCGGCTTTGCCAAGGAGCACAACCTCTATGTCTGCGTCGGTGGCGAGGACGCCAGCCGCGCCGATCTCGCTTTCCTGGCCGAACTGGTGGATCTCGCCCGCAGTCTCGGCGCCGACCGCTTCCGCTACTGCGACACTCTCGGTGTCCTTGACCCCTTCGCCATTTACGAGCAGGTGCGATTTCTGCGGCAGCGGGTGCCGGGGCTCGACCTCGAAGTCCACACCCACAACGACCTCGGCCTGGCGACCGCCAATGCCCTGGCCGGGCTGAAAGGGGGGGCGCGTTTCGTCAACACCACCGTCAACGGCCTCGGCGAGCGCGCCGGCAATGCCGCCCTGGAGGAGGTGGTGATGGCGCTGCGCCATGCCTGCGGCATCGAGACCGGTATCGACAGCGCCCGTTTCGTCGAGCTGTCGCACCTGGTCGGCGCGGCGAGCTGCCGGCCGGTGCCGGAGTGGAAGGCGGTGGTCGGCGCGCGGGTCTTTGCCCACGAGTCGGGGCTGCATGCCGATGGTGTGCTGAAAAGTTCGCGCAACTACGAGGGGTTCGACCCGGCCGAAGTCGGCCTGCACCGCCATATCGTCCTCGGCAAACACTCCGGCAGCCACGGCCTCGGCTACCGTCTGCGTCAGCTCGGGATTCATCTCGAGGGTGGCGAGCTCGATACCTTGCTCGACATGGTGCGGGATCTGGCGCAGCGCAGCAAACGCCCCCTCGACGATGCCCAACTCCTCCGGCTCTGTCGGCCGATGCACAACCTTGCGTCATGAACCAGGTACGGATGGTGGTGGCGCAGGAGAACGACTGGCGGGCATTTCTCACCCTGGCCGCCGCCGAGGGGTGGCGGGTGCCACAAAGTGAGATCGCCTTTCACCGCCGTCCCGGTCACTCGTTGGCCCTTGCCCTGCGCCGCGGGGAAGAAACGATCGGTTTCGTCACCGCCGTTCCGCACCAGAAAAGTGGGTGGATTGGCAACTTGTTGGTCAGGCAAAATGAACGAGGGCAGGGGCTAGGGGCGAGGCTTTTTGACGCTGCCACCGAGGATCTGAAGAAACGGGGAGCAGGGTCACTGTGGCTGACTGCCTCCCGCCTGGGGGAGGCCCTGTATGCCCGTCGTGGTTTCCATCCGCACGGGCAGGTTCTCCGATGGGTCCGAAGCTCCGGCGGGGAAGGGAAGGAAGCCAGGCATTTCGCCACGGTGCTGCAGGCCCAGGCAGCCGACAAGGCGGTGTGGCGGGAATCCCGGGAGAATCTTCTCGCGCATCTTTCCACCAGGAATGTCTGGCTAGCCAAAGGGGGTAGCGTCGCCCTGCTGCAACACGACAGAGAGCAGCAGATCATTGGCCCGTGGCTGAAATCGGGGGATGGAAATGGCTGTTGGGCGCTATTGGACGAGATGGTGGCGGTTGCCACCCCCGGCCGCGAGCTGGTAATCGACGCCATCGACTCTCCCGGGGCCGGAAGAAAACTGTTGTCGGCTGATTTCACTTGCGCCGGCGAAACCCTGCTGATGGCTGCCGGAGCCACTCAGGGTGTCCGGCTTGACCAGCTTTATGCTTTGGCCAGTTTGGGGAGCATCGGGTAAGCTGAGCTTGCCGCCCCTTTCCGAGAGGTCGACCCAGACCTGCTGTTCCGCCCCGCGAGGCGCCATGCAGTAGCCCGCATTTACTCTGCCGGAAGTATGGTGAGGGGAATAACGGCTGCCGTGGTACTATATCTGTTTTCAGGAGCTCGCATGATGGACCCCCTTGATTTCAGCATCACCCGGCTCGGCGACTGCCGCTTCCCCTCCCCCATGCAGGGGGCGCGGTTCACCGGTGACGCGGAGCGCCTCCTCTACCACGACCGGTTTCAGGATCTGCAGCCGTTCATCGCGGCCGGGAAGGAGCCGCCGGCGCTGGAACTGGCCGGCCCCCGCAAGCAGATATTTTTCAATCCGGCGGCCATCGCCTGCGGCATCGTCACCTGCGGCGGTCTCTGCCCCGGCACCAACGACGTTATCCGTTCCCTGGTCCTGAGCCTCTATCATCACTACGGGGTGCGGCGAATCTACGGATTTCGCTACGGTTACGAGGGGGTGGTCAAACGCCACGGTCACCTCCCCCTCATCCTCAGCCCCGAGGGGGTAAACCAGATCGGTGAGCTGGGGGGGACGATCCTCGCCTCCTCCCGTGGTCCCCAGGAGCCGGCCGAGATGGTCGATTATCTGGAGGAGCTGGGGATCAGCATACTGTTCGCCATCGGCGGCGACGGCACCCTGAAGGGGGCGGCCCGGATCGCCGAGGAAGCGGCTCGGCGGGGAAGAAAGATCAGCGTCATCGGCATCCCCAAGACGATCGACAACGACATCTCCTTCGTCCAGAAGACCTTCGGTTTCGAGACTGCGGTAGCCGAGGCCCACCGGGCCGTCTACGCCGCCCACACGGAAGCGATCGGAGCCCGCAACGGCATCGGCCTGGTCAAGCTGATGGGGCGCGACTCCGGTTTCATCGCCGCCTACACGGCGCTGATCGACAGCCAGGTAAACTTCTGCCTGGTGCCGGAGACCCCATTTACCATGGAAAGGTTCCTGAGGAGCCTGGGTGAGCGGATGGAGAGCCGGGGTCATGCGGTCATCGTCGTCGCCGAAGGGGCCGGCCAGGAGCTGCTGGCCCCCACGGCGGAGCGCGACGCCTCGGGGAACCTCAAGCCCGGGGATATCGGGACCTATCTGCGCGACGCCATCGCGGGGCATTTCGCCAGCAGCGGCATGAAGAGCATTATCAAGTACATCGACCCGAGCTACATCATCCGCAGCCAGCCGGCCAACCCCCACGATTCGGCGTTCTGCCTGCTGCTGGGGCACTACGCGGTCCATGCCGGCATGAGCGGCCGGACCGGGATGGTCGTGGGGTTCTGGAACCACCAGTTCACCCACGTCCCGATCGCCCTGGCCACCCGGGAGAGGAAAAAGATCGACCCCGAGGGGAGGCTCTGGAACAGCGTGCTGGCGTCCACCGGCCAGCCGCGGGAGCTGCGCTGATAGGGCGATTGGGTTGAGGAGAAAACAGCTTTTTCCCGGAAGGGGAACAAGCGTTCGCATGGATTCAATGGGTCTACGGCTTTGCCGTAGACCCTTGTTCTTTTCTGCTCTGTCCGGGCTGCCGATCGGCGATAAATTTCCACCAGGTCAAATCGTAAAATATCGGCTTGACACTAAAAATTGTATTTAGTAATCTTTTTAATACTTTTTTAATGGGAGGGGGTAACTCTGGGGTTTCATGGAGGCTGGCACTTTGTCTGCCGGTGCTTTCCGACTCACAACGACCATCTGCTTAAGGAGGAAAGATGAAAAGAAAGCTGTTCAGTGTTCTGCTGGCCCTGTCTTTTGTTCTGCTCTCTTTTGTAGGCGCTCACGCCTCCACCCCGGTCAAGATCGGCTTTATTTATATCATGTCGGGGCCCCTTTCTGCCTATGGCCAGTTCGCCAAGCAAGGGGCCGAGCTGGCCATCCAGGAAATCAATGCCACCGGTGGAATCGACGGCCGCCAGGTACAAGGCTTTTTTGAAGACTCGACCGGCAAAGCCGATGTTGCCTTGCGGGCCATGCGGAAATTGGTCTTCCAGGACAAAGTCGATATTCTCGTCGGCCTTGATTCGAGTGGTGTTGCCGACACCGTCGTTCCCTCCATTGCCCAGATGAAAGTTCCTCTGATCATCACCCATGCAGCGACGCCTGATGTCACCGGAAAATTCTGCAACAAATACACCTTCCGCATTTCACTGAATATCAACCAAAACGTTAAGGCCGGTGCCCTTATCGCCAACGAGACCGGGGCCAAAAAATGGACCACCGTCGGGCCCGATTATGCTTTCGGCCACCAATCGTGGGAATATTTTCAAAAATACCTGGGTGAACTGAATCCAAAAGCGACCTTTTTGAGCAAGGATCAGGTTGCCTTCCCCCCCTTCAATACGACAGATTTCAGCTCCTACATTACCAAAGTGATGAACAGCAAGCCCGATGGCGTCTTTATCTCCTTGTGGGGTGGCAACCTGATAGACTTTGTTCGTCAGGGGACCAGCATGGGATTCTTCAATGGAGATTTCCAAGTCCTGATGTCACTGGGAGCGGCGACAGAAGTTCTGACCGCGCTTGGCGACAAAATGCCGGAAGGTCTCTGGGTCGGCACCAGGTACTGGTTCCTGGCGAACGATTCTCCTTTGAACAAGAAGTTTGTCGACAGCTACTATAAAAGTTACAACGCCTACCCCTCTTATAATGCGCATGGAGCCTATAGCGCTGTTTATGCCTACCGCGCCGCCGCCAAAAAAGCCGGCTCCGTCGACAAGGAAGCCATTGTCAGTGCCCTCGAAGGGCTGCAGATCGAAGTTCCCACTGGTGTCGTAGAATTCCGCCAGGGAGACCATCAGGCGGTGACCGATGCTCACTGGGGGAAAATCGCCGCCGACCCTGGTTACCCGCACCGTATCCTCAAGCCGATCCGAATCTTCAAGGGCAAAGACATCACTCCCTCCGTGGCCGAAACGGGCTGCTCCATGTAAGTGACAGCTTCCTGGTTGCAGCGTGACGGTTGTTGCTGCGACCAGGAAGCGCCTCTGTTTAAATCCATAGGCACATTCACAGGAGTCGAGATGGAGACCCTGCTGCTGAACACCTTGAACGGGCTGAGCTGGGGCATGTTGTTGTTTCTCATTGCCGTCGGATTGACAACTGTGTTCGGCGTCATGGGGATTCTCAACTTCGCTCATGGCTCATTGTTCATGCTGGGAGCGTATTTGTGCATGCAGTCCATGCAGATTTTCCATTCCTTTTGGTACGGACTATTGATCGGCCCTCTGTGTGTGGTAGCAATTGGGGTTATAGTCGAAAAATATCTGTTGAAAAGAATTTATGGCAGGAATGTTTCTTACCAATTGTTGCTCACGTTTGCCCTGCTGTTGATCCTGGATGACGGTGTAAGAATGATCTGGGGTTCCGGGTACTACGTGGTTGAGCCTCCGCAAATCCTCAGCGGCATAATCACCCTGTTCGGCCAGAATTACCCTGTTTACCGGTTTTTTCTGATCCTCCTTGGGCCAGTCGTCGGGATTGCGCTGTGGTCTTTTTTTCATTTTACGCGTTGGGGAAAAACAGTACGAGCCGCTTCTTTCGATAACGTCATGGCCGAAGGGGTCGGCATCAATGTGCCCTTGATTTATACCGGAGTTTTTGCCCTGGGTACCTGGCTGGCCGCACTGGGCGGGGCGCTGGCCGCCCCCCTGCAGAGCCTCAACCCTTCCATGGGCGATAAGATCATCATCCAAAGCTTCATCGTTGTCGTGGTCGGTGGGATGGGCAGTTTTCCGGGAGCGTTTGCCGGGGCATTGCTGATCGGTTTGCTCGAATCGTTCGGAACCGTATTCGCAGGAAGGATGCAGATGGCCATCCCTTATATTCTGCTGGCCGTCATCCTTCTGTTCAAGCCGAACGGGCTGTTTAAAAAGGGGGTGTGACCATGGCGTTGCGAGCACATCTCAATATTGCCGGTCCGGCCGTCTTAGTCTTGGTTTTGATGATCGCGCCGCTGCTGGTACCTACTTACTGGGTCATGATTTTATCGGAGATCCTCATCCTCGGCTTGATGGCTGTCAGCTTCAACTTGCTGTTGGGTTACAGCGGTCTGCTCTCTTTCGGTCAGGGTGCTTTTTTCGGTATCGGTGCCTACAGTGCGGCTCTGATGTTACAGGCAGGCTACACAAATCTGTTCCTCATCCTCCTCGTAGGCATGCTGTTGGCTCTCATCATTGCCGCCGTGGTCGGTTTTTTCTCGGTCAAATTAGATGAAATATTCTTTGCCATGATCACTCTCGGCTTTGGGATGCTTCTCTTTTCTATCGCTCATAATTGGCGGGATGTGACCAGAGGCAGTGACGGTTTGCCGGTATTCGTTTTGCCTACCCTGAATTTTTTCGGTGCGGAGGTGTCGTTCTATTCGCCGATCCACATGTACTATCTGGTTTTTTCGGTGGTCCTCGTCGCCATCGTTCTTCTCTGGTTGATCGTGCACTCACCTTTCGGCCTGGTTCTCAGGGCGACTCGAGAAAATAAGCAGCGAGTGTCTTTTGTCGGCGGGAAGGTCAATCTCCTCAGGATCGTCGCCTTTACTATCTCAGGGACCTTTACCGGCCTGGCCGGTGTCCTGTTCTGCCTGTTCAACAGCATGGCCACTCCGGAATTCATGCATTGGAGCTTTTCCGCCAAGCCGGTCATCATGTCGATTATCGGTGGAACCGGGGTTTTTCTCGGTCCTTTGTTTGGTGCCGCGATTTTTTTCTTTCTGGAGCAGATCATTATACGATTTACTGAAAACTGGATGCTGTTTCTCGGCGTCGTGCTCGTGCTGATCGTTATCTATTTCCCCCAAGGCGTCTTGGGGACCTTAAAGTCAAAATTATTGAAGGGGGAACCAAAATGAAAAGCGATGCGGTTCTTCGGATCGATAATCTTGGCCACGACTACGGCAAGTTCAAGGTGATCGAAAATATTTCCCTGTCAATCGGAGCCGGAAAACTGTCGGCACTCATCGGCCCAAATGGTGCTGGCAAGACCACTTTCTATAATGCAATTTCGGGGAAATTCCCTCCGACCAGGGGAAGAGTTTTCCTGGCCGATGAGGACGTTACTGGGTTGCCATCGCATCGCATTGTCGATAAGGGGATGTGCCGATCTTTTCAGATTACCAACATCTTTACCCATCTGACGGTACAGGAGAATGTGGCGATTCCGTTGATCATCCAACAGAAAAAGCATTTCAAAATGTTTGGGAATGCTTTCAAAAACGGAGAGATGATCCATAAGGTCAGACAGGTTCTCGAACAGGTGGGTCTCGCCGATCGTGGCGAACAGGTGGTTGCCAACCTCGCCTACGGCGACAAGCGCCTGGTTGAGATGGCCATCGTATTGGCCAGGGTACCCCGGGTTATTCTCCTGGATGAGCCGACCGCAGGAATGAACCCGGAAGAAACCGAAAATATGATCCGCTTGATCAAAAAACTGGCCTCGGTCTCCGGCACCACCTTTTTTATCACCGAGCATGACATGAAGGTTGTTTTCTCTCTGGCCGAAAAGATCTATGTCCTCCATCAAGGGCACCTTCTCGCCGAGGGTACCCCGGAGGAAATCCGCTCCAACACCGAGGTTCAGGAAGCTTACCTGGGGAGAAAAGTGCATGCTTGAGGTTGAAAATATCCACACCTATTATGATGACAGTTACATCCTCCAAGGGGTCGATCTGAAAGTCGACAGTGGCGAAATCGTCTGTCTCCTCGGTCGTAACGGGGCCGGAAAGTCAACCACCATCAAAAGCATTATGGGCTATAACCATCCGCGCCAGGGACATATCCATTTTATGGGCAAGGATATTTCAAGGCAATCGGTCTATAAAAATGTCCGTATGGGTCTGGGTTATGTCCCCGAAGATCGGCGGATATTCTCCGAGCTGACGGTGCAGGAAAACTTTGAAATAGCCTTTCATTCAGCCGCCGAAGTGCGCTGGCCGATCGATCATCTCTTTGAAATGTTCCCGCTACTCGACAAGTTCCGGCACCGGAAGGGGGGAGAACTCAGCGGCGGTGAACAGCAGATGGTCGCCATTGCCCGAGCTTTGGCCTGTCAACCGAAGATGCTTCTACTTGATGAACCGTGCGAAGGTTTAGCCCCGGTCATTGTTGAACAGCTAAGTGAAATCATCGTAGGCCTGAAAAGTCATTTTCCCATTTTGCTGGCGGAACAGAACGCTCATTTTGCCCTTGAAATTGCCGATCGGGGATATGTGATTGACAAGGGTCTGATCCGGTTTTCCGGCACTGCCCAGCAACTTCGAGATAACGACGAAATCAAGAAGCGCTATCTATCCGTATAGCTGGGCTGTAGAAGCAGTAGCTGTTGCGCCCCTTCTCCTTGGCCCGGTACATGGCACTGTCGGCATTCTTTAGGAGGGTGGGACTGTCGGTGCCGTCCTTGGGGTAAAAGGCGATACCGACGGAGCCGGAAACCTGTCCTTCGCCTCCCGGCAGGAGAAACGCCTCGGCCAGGCTCTGCAGCATCCGCTCAACGACGATCATTGCCGCTGCCGGATCGCCGATCCCCGGCATGATGGCGGTGCGCTTGGGCCGGATTTTTCCAAAAGCGAAGTAGCGTCAGCAACTCGAACTCGCGCAAGGGTGGCAGGCTCATCCCAAGGGCCAGACCCACAGGAGCATGGGGAGGCTGACAGCGACCACCAGAATCTCCATCGGGAGGCCGAACCGCCAGTAATCGCCGAAGCGGAAACCGCCAGGGCCCAGGATCATGGTGTTATTCTGGTGCCCGATGGGGGTGAGAAAGGCACAGGAGGCACCGATGGCCACCGCCATGAGGAAGGAATCGGCATGGACGCCGAGTTGTGCGGCAGCACTGATGGCGATCGGACACATGACTGCGGCGGTGGCGGCGTTATTCATGAAGTCCGACAAAGTCATGGTGACGATCAGGATCAGTGCCAGAGCCAAAACGGGCTCCCCCTGGGCGACCTTTTGCAGCAGGCTTCGTGCCAGCAGATCCGCCGCCCCGGTCGATGCCATGGCACCCGCAACCGGTATCAGCGCACCAAGCAGGATGATGATCGGCCAATCAATAGAGTCATAAATCTTGCGCGGCGGGACGACGCGCAGCAGCATGAATAGCAGGACCGCCGTGGCAAAGGCCACTGCAACGGGGAGCAGGCCCAGGGCGGCGCCACCAATAGCCAGGGCCATTACCGCCATGGCGGTGATGGCCCGCCCCTTGTCGGGCAGGCTGATGGAACGCTTGGCCAGCGGTACGCAGTTAAAAACCGTCGTGAACCCGGCGAGAGCCTCCTGTGGCCCCTGCATCAGCAACACATCTCCAGCCTGAAGCGCCGCCGTCCGCAGTCGTCTGATCGACCGCCGCCCCTGGCGAGAAATCGCCAGCAGGTTAAGCCCAAAGCGGGTGCGCAACTGGATGTCGCTGGCAGAGCGACCGATCAGGCCTGAATTGGACATGACGACCAACTCCAGCAGTTCCACTTCATCCGCAGGAGACTCATTTATTCCGGCGGCCTTCTCCTCGGCGGTTTCTGTCCCGCGCTCCGTTTTCTCCTGTCCTCCCTCATCCTCTACCGCGACGGCAACATCCTCCTCCAGCCTCAAACCGAGACTCGACAGAACGCTGGATAACGATTCGGGTTCAGCCTCGATGACGAGAATATCGCCCGCACGCAGCACTCGCCCGGGGTTGGGTGCCACGACGCGGAAATCATTGCGCACCATACCCACAACCTGGGCATCGGCCTCCTCCATGTCACGTTCCACCTCCCGCAGCGTCTTACCCACACCCTTGGCCTTGGAGGTTATGCGAACTTCGGTGAAATAGGTGCCGGTATCGAAGGTGGCGGCCCCTGCCGCCTGCCGCGCGGGAACCAGGCGCCAGCCCAGCAGCACGGTAAAGGCAATGCCCGCGGCGGCGGCGGCAACACCGACCGGCGCAAAATCGAACATGGCGAAGTTGCCGCCACCGGTTTCGGCGCGAAAACTCGAAACGATGAGGTTGGGGGGGGTGCCGATGAGGGTCGTCATGCCGCCGAGAATGGTCCCGAAGGCCAAAGGCATCAGCATCCTGCCAGGGGGTATTTCATGTCGGGACGCAATCTGAATAGCCGCCGGCATCAGCAGCGCCATCGCCCCAACGTTGTTCATAAATGCCGAAAGAAGCGCCCCCAGCCCGATGAGGGCCGCCATGCTCAGCATCATTCCCGCTGAACTGGGCAACAGGCGCTGAACCATGGCATCGACGGCCCCCGTGGCCTGCAATCCGGCACTCAACACCAGCACACAGGCGACGGTGATCACGGCAGGATGGCCCAAGCCGACAAACGCACTTTCGACTGGCACCAGCCCGGCGAACACACAAGCCAGCAAGGAGGCCAAGGCAACCATGTCGTGACGCCATCGCCCCCACATGAAAAGGACGATGGTTACTGCCAGGATGGCAAATATGATGCGTTGGTCTTGAGTCATGGGAGGGCTATTCATCCTCATCATTGTACGGCGGTCTATAATCGTCGAGCCATTATACAAGTTAATGAAGCATTTCGTGTCGGGATTCGAAGGTTAGGCCGGTATCAAGCGCAGGGGTGGCGGAATAGCGAATCTGGGTCGGCCGTGCAGGCTGAGCGTATCCGTCGTTCAGCAGAGGTGCCGGGAGCATGGTACCTTTAAGCGCAACTAACCAGGAGTCTTGTCCCGATGACATCGATACCCCCCTCCTTAAGCTCCGGCCCCGGTACCAGCAGGATGCCGCTCGCCGCGGCCCGGGTCATACTGGAAACCTGCCCGCCGACCCTGGCCGGCCGGGACCAGGCCTATGCCATTCTCGGCCGTCTTCTCTCCCAATACGGCGCCTTTGAAGCGATCAGCATCCCCGACATTCAGGACGAGGGGGAGTTCCATCGCCAAAGAGCTCGTCTGTCCAGCCATCAATTCGCTCTCTGGCTCCGGAAGTTGACCGGAAAACCGCTTAGCCTCTACAAGGTCTGCAGCACCTGCACGCGAGAAGAGTTCCAGCAGTGGCTCACCGAGGCCGAAGATCTGGGCTGCCGGGAGCTCTTCCTGGTCGGGCCCGATTCGAGTTCCAAGCGGTGCAAGACCGGCGCCCTTCAGGTGGGGGAGGCCGCCGGTCTGGCCAGGGAGAGAGATTTTCGCTGCGGAGGGGTCATCATCCCCACCCGCCGTCGGCAGTTTGTCCCCCGGCCGGCTACGGTCGATGAGGCGGTGCGCATCGAGACCAAGATCCGGGAATTCGGTTTTTCCTTCTTCACCACCCAGATCATCTATGAAAGCGAATGGATGTGCTGCCTGCTGCTCGATCTGGTGCGACGGCTGCGTCCGGAGGAGATGCCGAGGATCTTTCTGACCCTCTCTCCTTTTGTCCACGGCCGGGACATCGAGTTCGCCAAAAATTTTCTCGGAATCTATCTCCCTGCCGAGGTGGAGCGAACGCTGCGGCGGGGGCGAAGTATGCGCGAGGCTTCCCTCTCCTGCTTGCAGGGAGTTTGGGAGCGGATCGTCACTTTCGCTGGCGCCATCGACTTCCCGCCCGAGCGGCTCGGGGTCAATGCCGAGTACATCGATTCGCGCAACCCCCGCAACGTCGAAGCAGCCTTCGAACTCGCCGAGAGCTTCGGCCGGATGCTGAACATCCGTGAAGCGGAGAAAACTGTCCCGGCAACCACATCGACCGAGCTGGGGGAAGGGGGGAAATAGATGGGCATGAGAACGAACAATCTCGGCTTTCCGAGGATCGGCGAAAACCGCGAGTTGAAAAAAGCCACCGAAGCCTTCTGGAAAAGGGATATTACCGCCGCCCAGCTGCTGCAGCGCGCGGCGCGGATCCGCGAAAATAACTGGTTGCTGCAAGCCGGCATGGGGATCGATCTGATCCCCTCCAATGATTTCAGTCTTTATGATTCGATGCTCGACATGTGCTGCACCCTCGGCGCTGTTCCCGACCGTTTCGGCTGGAGCGGGGGGGCCGTGGGGCTGGACACCTATTTCGCCATGGCCCGCGGAGTTGAAGGTGCCGAGCCGCACGGCGGCACTCCCCCTTTGGAGATGACCAAATGGTTCGACACCAACTACCATTATCTCGTGCCCGAATTTCACCGGCGCCAACGCTTTCGCCTCTCCCTCACCAAAGCTTTGGATGAATTCGAGGAAGGCAGGCGGCTCGGCACCCTGACGAAACCGGTGCTCATCGGGCCGGTATCGTTCCTGGCCTTGGGCAAGGAAAAAGAGGGGGGCTTTGATCGCCTGTCGCTGCTCCCCGATCTTCTCCCGGTCTACAGTGAGCTGCTCAGCACTCTTGCCGGGCTCGGGGCGCAGTGGGTGCAGCTGGACGAGCCGTGTCTGATCCTGGATCTGACCCAGGAGCAAAAGCAGGACTATCTCGGCGCCTACCGGCAGCTCCGGGAGTCGGTCCCCGGCCTGCGCCTGATGATCGCCAGCTATTTTGGCCCTCTGGGCGATAACGTGGAGCTGATGCTCGGGCTTCCGGCCGCCGCCTACCACCTCGACCTGGTGCGCGGGGGGGAGGACCTCGCCCCCGTCCTGGCGGCAATGCCGGCAGGCGCCGAACTGTCGCTGGGTGTAATCAACGGTCGCAACGTCTGGAAGAACGACTACACTCGTTCTCTGGAAGCCATCGGGAAGGCGAAAGAGAGGATGGGGAGCGACCGGCTCATGGTGGCCCCTTCCTGCTCTCTGCTCCACTCCCCGATCACCCTCGCCGGCGAGACCGGACTCCCCCCTGAGCTCAGGAAGATGCTCGCCTTTGCCGTGGAGAAACTCGGTGAGACGGCCGAGCTGGCGGCGTTGGCCGAAAATCGGCGCGACCGCTCGAAACTCGAGGCGAACCGCCGGAGCCATCAGGCGTGGCGACAACAGCCTGAAATTCATCAGCCACAGGTCCAGCAGCGCCTGCGAGAGATCGGCGCGCCGCATCTGCAGCGCTCCGGAGCCTTTCCTGAGCGCCTGGCGAAGCAGAAGGAAATCCTCCCCCTGCCGCTCTTCCCGACCACCACCATCGGCTCCTTTCCCCAGACCGGGGAGCTGCGCGCGGTGCGGCAAAAATTCCGGCAAGAGAAGCTTTCCCGGGAAGAATACGAGGGGTTTATCGAGGAACGCATTCGCCAGCTGATCAAAAGGCAGGAGGAGATCGGCCTCGATCTCCTGGTGCACGGCGAATTCGAGCGCAGCGACATGGTCGAATATTTCGCCGAACTCCTCGACGGCTTCACCTTCACCGCCAACGGCTGGGTCCAAAGCTACGGCAGTCGCTGCGTGAAACCGCCCATCATCTACGGCGATGTGCAACGGGCCAAGCCGATGACGGTCCGCTGGAGCGCCTATGCCCAGAGCCTGACCGACAGGCCGGTCAAGGGGATGCTGACCGGGCCGGTGACGATCCAGCAGTGGAGTTTCGTGCGCGAGGACCAGCCGCCTTCCGAGACCGCCCGCCAGATCGCCCTGGCGCTTCGTGACGAGGTCGGCGATCTGGAAGCCGCGGGGATCAAGGCGATCCAGATCGATGAGCCGGCCCTGCGCGAAGGGCTCCCGTTCAAAAAGAAGGAGTGGGGGGGCTATCTGCAGTGGGCGGTGGATAGCTTTCGCCTGGCTTCTTGCGGCGCCCGGGACGAGACCCAGATTCACAGCCACATGTGCTATGCCGAATTCGGCGACATCATCGAGGCGATCATCGCCCTCGATGCGGACGTGCTCTCCATCGAGGCCTCCCGCTCACAGATGGAGCTGTTGGCAGACTTCAGAGACAATCCTTACCCTAACCATATCGGCCCGGGAATTTACGATGTCCATTCCCCCCGCATCCCGGAGGTTGCCGAGATCGTCACCCTTCTGGAAAAGGCCTGCCGGGTGCTGCCGAAGGTGAATATCTGGGTCAACCCCGACTGCGGCCTGAAAACGCGCGGAGAAATCGAGGCCTGGGCTTCGCTGAAAAACATGGCAGCGGCGGCAAAGGAGATGCGAAAGAGGTGGGGATGAACAAACGATCGGGTAAGTGGTGGACGCTGACAGGGGAGGCGAGTTCCGTTTGTCGCTATGGGGTTGCGCTTCTCACGGCGGCCGCAGTTCACGGTGTCCGCGTCGCGCTTATGCCGTTGCTGGGGACCAGAACGCCTAATGCTGGTCACGCGAGGAGTGACGGTCGAGCCCGCCGAATCCGGACGGGAAGCAGCCCCCTTCCTTGAAAGGGGGCTTAAGGTGGCAAAAGCGCTCTCCGGTTCAGAAGTCGACGCTGAGTTGGGCCGCGATGCGGGTCTCCTTCGGGATTTCATCGTCGTCGAATTCTTCCTTTTCGCCGGCAAAGGCGCCGGCTATATCGAAGCGCACCGCCCAGAGGTTCAGCCCGAGGCCGGCGGTGTAGACCCAGTCGATATCGTCCTCGGCCATGTTCCTGTAGGCCCCGGCGCGCAGAGCGAGGAAGCGCAAGGCGTCCCACTCCAGACCGAAGCGAAGATTCCGGGTGTCGTAGCCGGGAAAGCTGGTCTCGTTTCTGGTCAGGTCATAATCGACTTCCAGGGTCAGGGTTTCGAAGGGGATCAAAGCGACGCCGGCGGTGACCTGTGGTTTGAGCTCGACCTCATCCACGCTCAGGTCCACCGGCTGCCCGTTCGTCAGGATGATGACGTCCGTGAAACCGTCGAATTTCGGTGAGTTGAGGTTGCGGCCGATAACGCCGAGATGGAGGTAGGGGAAGCGGGCCATGATGCCGAGGTCGAGCCCAACGTTGGTGGTCTCCTTGTACTTTTCATCCGTCTCCTTGAGGATCTCGTCGGCGCCATCGTCGAAAACGACGACGCGGTTGCCGTAGACCCGCCCCTT
The DNA here is from genome assembly GCA_014860175.1 of Desulfuromonadales bacterium. GTDB lineage: Bacteria > Desulfobacterota > Desulfuromonadia > Desulfuromonadales > JACZKF01 > JACZKF01. The sequence goes on from JACZKF010000114.1 coordinate 14,871, forward strand.
CATCACCTTGAGGTTGGCGCCGATCGCCAGGTGATCGTTGATGGCGTACCCATAGGAGAGGGGGATCTCGACTACCCCGAACCCCTGAAGCAGGACGGTGGTCGTGTTGTCGTCGAAACCGGGACTTCCCCCATTGGAGTTGAGGAGGGCCGTTTCGAGCAGATCGACGGCACCGGGGATAGTCTCGGGGTCGATCCCCTCCTGGGCGGCGATGAAGTCGAGCTTTTGCAACGCCAGCAGCGCTTCGTCCCCCCCGCCGAGCGCGGCGATCAACGAATTTTGCTGCGTCTCATCGGTGAACACCTGAAACTGATAGCTGGCGCCACCGCTGAACCCGTCCACCGGGACCGTGTTGATGTCATTTCGCACC
>JACZKF010000115.1 GCA_014860175.1 Desulfuromonadales bacterium
CCCCGGGGATGCCGTAATGCAGGCGATAGGTCGGCGCCAGGGTACGGCTGTCGAACTCCACCGCGGCATTATCCACCCCCCCCTGCAGGTGGGCATACCCCTTGATCAGGTTGAGGTGGGTGGTCACCACCGTGCGCGCCCCCCGCTGGCGCAGAGTATCGAGAACAGCCAGCGCCAGCGCCCCCCCTTCGGCCGGGTCGGTGCCGGTACCGGCCTCATCGAGCAGCACCAGCGAATCGCCATCGGCCTCCGCCAGAATGCGCCGGATACGGCTGAGATGTCCGGAGAAGGTGGAGAGGTTCGCCTCGATGCTCTGTTCATCCCCGATATCGGCGAACACCCGGGCGAACAGGTGAACCCGGCTCCCTTCGGCACAGGGGAGGGGCAGACCCGAACGGACCATCAGCAGCAGCAGGCCGACGGTCTTCAGGGCCACCGTTTTGCCGCCGGTATTGGGGCCGCTGATGACCAGAGTATCGCGTTCGGCCCCGAGCAGCAGATCGACGGGGATCGCCTCCCCGGCGCGGGGGGTGCCATCCGGATTGAGCAGCAGCAGCGGATGCCGGGCCCCGCGCAGCTCCAGCAGCGGTTCGGTGGTCAGCTGCGGGATGGTCGCCCGGCACTGCCGGCTGAAGCTGGCGACCGCCGCCAGAAAGTCGAAGCGGGCCAGGATCTGCTGGTTGGTGGCCAGCGCCAACCCCTCCCGCCGCACCCCTTCGGCGAGACGGCGCAGAATCTTTTCTTCTTCCCGCTTCTCCTCCCGCAGCAGTGACTGCAGGCGATTGTTCGACTCCAGAACCGCCGTCGGCTCCAGATAAAGCGTTTGACCGCTCGCCGACTCGTCGTGGATAAACCCCTTGAGTTGCCCCCGGTGATCGGAGCGCACCGGCACCACGTAGCGCCCGCCCCGATCGGTCACCAGCCGCTCCTGGAACACGCCGGCCAGGCTCTCGGTGGCGAGCAGACTCTCCAGGGTGCGACGGATGCGACCGCGGGTCGACACCGTCTCCCGCCGAATTTCCCCCAGCTCGAAAGAGGCGCTGTCGAGGATCTCTCCGCGGGGGCCGATGCTGGCGCGCAGCTCGCGTCCCAGCTCTTTCAGCGGTGCCAGCTGTAGGGCCTGATCGACCAGGCGCGAGGGGCGCTCCCCTGGCGGGAAAAAGCGCCGGCAGGCCTGGGCCGTCTCGATGCTGGAGAGGACCTCCAGCAGCTCCCCGGCGGGAATCCAGCTCCCCTGCGCCCGCAGCTGCCGCAGTGGCTCACGCAGATCCCGGGCGCCGCCCACTGGCGGGCGCCCGGCGAGATCGAGGACCGCCATCATCTCGCCGACTTCGGCCAACGTCTCGCCGACTTCGGCGACCGGCAGCGGCCGCAGCCCCTGAGCCAGTTCCCGGCCCGGTTCGGTGCTGGTGAAACCGGTCAGCAGAACCTGGACCTTGTCGTATTCGAGAACCCGGAGGGTTTCTTCGTTCATCAGTTACTGCCGCCGCCCGGCGTCAGCGCCAGTCGGCCAGCCAATGTCGGCTTTCCTGAAAAGCGGCCTCTCCTAGCTGGACAAAGGGAGGGGAGAGCTGTGAGTCCCGCCACGGGCTCTCCATCGATGCCGGCAGAGGCGTACGGGCGACGGCGAACAGAACCAGCGCCAGCAGCACCACCCCTTGGGCCAGGCCGAAGACGCCTCCCGCCACCCGATTGAGGCCGCCGAGAAAGATTAATTTGATAAAACGCGACAGCAGGTGCCCCAGCAGCGCGAAAAAGACCACCGTGACCAGAAACAGCAGCAGAAACACCGCCACCGTCCAGAACCGAAGCGGCAGACCAAGGGTCTGAGCCAGCCACTCTGCCAGCGGCGGATGAAAACGAAAGGCCAGGACAGCACCACAGACCAGCCCGGCCAGGGAACAGAGCTCCCGCAGTAGTCCCCGCCACAGCCCCTTGATCAGGAACGCCGCCAGCAAGATCAGGATGGCGAGATCGAAGAAATTCATTCGGATGTGATGCCTTCAGCCCTATCGCGCCAACCGTGCCTTGACCAGCTCGCTCACCTCGCGCCCATCGGCGATGCCGGTGGTGCGGCCGGCGACGATCTTCATCACCTTACCCATATCTTTTATCGAGGCGGCACCGGTTTGCGCCACCGCCTCCTCGATGATCGCCTCGATCTCCTGACGGCTGAGCTGGGTCGGCAGGAAGCCCTGAATGACCGCCAGCTCCGCCTCTTCCTTGTCGGCCAGCTCCGGCCGGTCGTTGTCCCGGAAGATCTGGGCCGATTCCTTGCGCTGCTTCACCAGGGTCGACAGGACGCCGATAATTTCCTGGTCGTCGAGGGGTTGCCGGGCTTCGATCTCCCGGTTTTTGATCGCCGTCAGGATCAGACGGATGGCGCTCAGGCGCAGGGAATCCTTCGCCCGCATGGCATCCTTCATCTCCCCGGTCAGGCGCTCTTGCAATCCCATGTCATCTCCTCGCAGCAAACGCAATTTTCCATTATAAAGCAGAACTTTGCCATTTGCAACCGGTTAGCGGCCGCGACTTTCCTTCTCCGCCAGCCCGGAGAGGCCGAAACGACGGCGCAATTCGGCATAGACCCGCTCAGGGGGGAGATCGTACCAACTGAGCAGCACCAGCAGGTGAAACAGCAGGTCGGCCGTCTCGTACACCACCTGCTCAGGGTCGCCCCCCTTGCCGGCCACGGCCACCTCCGTCGCCTCCTCGCCGACTTTGGCGAGAATTTTGTCGAGCCCCTTGGCAAACAGCGAGGCGACATAAGAGTCTGCCGCCGGCTGGTGCCGCCGCTGCTGGATCACCTCGTAGATGGCTTCCAGAATGTCGTCCGGTGCCGATAATTCATTCATTGCAGAAGACCCCCTTTCCCCGCTTACAGCCGCACCGCCACCCCATGCTGCCGCAGGTACTCCTTGCATTCGCGGATGGTGTGCTGCCGGAAATGAAAAATGCTGGCGGCCAAGGCGGCGCTGGCCCCCCCCTCAACCAGCCCTTGGCGGATATGCTCCAGGGTGCCGACCCCACCGGAGGCGATCACCGGAATCTGCACCCGATCGCTGATCGCCCGGGTGAGCTGGATGTCGTAGCCGACGCGGGTGCCGTCCTGGTCCATGGAGGTCAGCAGGATTTCGCCGGCGCCGTAGCTCTCCAGCCGGGCGGCCCAGGCGATGGCATCGATGCCGGTCGAGTTGCGGCCACCGTGGGTGTAGACCTCCCACCTCCCCGGATCGCTCCCCGGCACCCGGCGAGCGTCGATGGCGACGACGATGCATTGGGAGCCGAAGCGCTCCGCCGCCTCGCGGACGAACTCCGGCCGGTGCACCGCCGCCGTGTTGATGGAAACCTTGTCCGCCCCGGCGTTGAGCAGGTTGCGGATATCGGCGATTTCCCGCACGCCGCCGCCGACGGTCAGTGGCATGAAGACCCGCTCGGCGGTGCGGGCGACCACGTCGAGAATGATCCCCCGTTTTTCGTGCGACGCGGTGATGTCGAGAAAGGTCAGCTCGTCCGCCCCCTGCAGGTCGTAGGCTTCGGCCGCCTCCACCGGATCGCCGGCGTCGCGCAGCTCGACGAACTGCACCCCCTTGACCACCCGGCCGTCCTTGACATCGAGGCAGGGGATGATGCGTTTGGTCAGCATAAATAGCTCTTTCAACGCAAAGGCGCAAAGAATGCGACATCCAGGCGCCAAGCCTTTTGATCGCATCTCTTGCCGTTCGTCTTCGCGTCTTTGCGTTAAGGTTGGATTCCCTTGGTCAAAGCCACCGCCGCCCGCAGGTCGAGGGCACCGGTGTAGATC
>JACZKF010000116.1 GCA_014860175.1 Desulfuromonadales bacterium
ACCGAAGCGAGGGTGACGGCACTTTCCGGCTGCTGCGCCTGGAGAAAAGCGAACAGCCGGTCATTGGCCGCCAGCGCCTGCTGCAGATCGCCCCCTTCAGCAAAGGCCAGCGCCTTCCCCCGCAGGTTCCCCCAGTTTTCCTGCAGCTCGGCTTCCGCCGTCTGCAACTCGGCAGGGACCAGGCTGAGCCGCCGCAGATCGCCGTCGATGCGCACGCCGGTCGCCGGCCACAGCAGCCCCAGCAGCAGCACCCCCCAGACCCCGAGCACCCAGCGGCGGGAGAAACGGGAGCCGAAACCGGCAGCGGGCAAAGGGGCCGCGGCGGCCGGCGCCGGAGGGATGAGATGCGGCAGCACCAGCAGGGAGAGGAGCAAGGCGAGCAGCAGGCCGCTGATGGCGAACACCGCCAGCTGTCGCTGCCCCGGCAGTTCCGAGCCGAGCAGCACGGCGAAAGCGGCGATGGTGGTCAGGCCGCCGTACAGCACCGGCCGGGCGACGGCGGCGATGATCGCGGCCGCCTCCCCTTCTCCCCGGCGCAGGGCGAAGTAGACGTGCAGGGCGAAATCGACGCTGATCCCCAACAGCACGGCGCCAAAGCCGAGGGTCATGGCGGAGACCGTCCCATACAGCAGGCCAACCGCCGAGGCGGCCAGACAGACCACCGCCAGCGGCACCAGCAGGGGGAAGATGGCCCGCCATTGGCGCAGAAACAGGGCAAACAGGAGCAGCAAGGCCAAAGCCGAAGCCGACAGCGTGACCGCCAGGTCGCGGCGGATGACCTCGGCGTTGGCCGCCGCATAGCGATGCCCGCTCACCACCGTCGCCTGCACTCCGGCCGGCAGGAGGGCCAGCGCCTGCTCCAGCTGGCGCAGCATCTGGGCGCCGCCCCCCGAATCGGTGACCACCACCGGGGTATCGGCGATCACCAGGGCGTGGCGGCCGTCGGAGCCGATGAAGTGCCCGTCCTCGAGCCTTGCCTGCGGCACCAGGTTGAGGTGGCGCAATTTGGCTAGGCCCAGCCGATGGAGCCCGAGGGGGTCGCGCCGCAGCAGCTCCTTGGCCCCCCAACCTTCCGGCAGGAGCAGGCGCTCCCGGGCCTCCTGCAACTGCTCGTCGATCCCTCTGGCATCGAGCCCGGCCCCCCAGGCGGCCAACTCCTCGGGGGTGATCAGATTGGGGAGAGCGTCGTTCAGCCAGAGCAGAAAGCGTCCGGCATCGAGCTCCCCCGGTCCGGTCGCCGCCCGGCTGAACCAGGGGGGGCCGAGGGCCGCCGCCAGCGCATCGGCCGCCGCCAGCAGCTCGGCGGTATCGGTCGACGGCTCGGCGGCCAGGGAGATCAGCACCTTGCGGGCGAAGGGGGCCTGGTCGAGGAGGGCGAAATCGGTGGCCACCTGGGAGCGGCCGTCCGGCAGCAAAGCGGCCACATTCTCTTCCAGGCGCAGCTGGCTAAAGCCGAAGATGCCGGCGGCCACCAGCGCCAAAGTGGCGGCGAAAAGCTGCCAGCGGCGCGCGGCAAAAAAACGGTAGAGGTGGGCAAAGATATTCACGACCGTCTACGCCGGATCAGAAGGCGTCCTCCGGCAAAAGAGCATTGATGCGGCCGTTTTCAAAGCGGATGCGGGTCGAGTCGCCGTCCTTCTCATGGATCTCCACCGCCGCCACGTGCCGGCCGCCGGGGGCGAAAGCCACCCGCAGGTGGTCGAGAAAGCCGGCCGCCGCCCCTTTCGGTTCCAGACGCAGCACCACCGGCTCGGCGGTCACCACCTGAATGCGGTACTGCTGGCGCAGCCGTTGGAAATCGGCGCCGGCCCAGGCGATGAGTTGCTCGGCCACCAGCTTCATCACCGGTTCGCGCTCCAGGTCGAAGGGCTCGCTACGGCCGCTGCGGGCGTGCCAGCGCCGCCCTTGGTCGCCGCTAAGGACGAAGCCGGCGGCGACCGGTTCGGTCAACTCCCAGCGCAGTTTGTCGGGGCGGGCAAAGAGGAAGCGGCCGCGGGAGGTGAGCACTTCCTGGAACACGCTCAGATGCTTCTCCTGCACAAAGTCGCTCTGCAGAGTCTGCAACCCGGAGGACATCTGCCGCAGATGGGTCAGCACCGCATCGACTTCCGGAGTGGCGCTCGGCCCGGAAGCGCCGAGCGGGGCAGCCAGGCAAAGCAGCAGCGGCAACCAGAGAAATCGTCTCATGCCGCCTCCGCCGGGTCGGGGGAGATCCACAGCTTGAGGCTGCCGGCGGCCAGACGTTCGGCGCCGCGCCAGACCTCCCCTTCGGCCAGGGCGAAGCCGTCCAGCTGCGCCAGAGTGCGCACCCGGATTTCCAGCCGGTCGCCGGCCAGCGCCTCCCCTTGCAGTCGCATCCCGCGCACTCCCACCAGGAACCCACGCCTGATCGGCACCCCCCGCTGGCGATCCTGGTACCCCTGCAGGGCGGCATACGCCTGGGCCAGCATCTCCACCAGCCCGACCCCCTCCAGCCGGCCGTCCTGGCCGGTCAGCGGGCCGTCGGCGGCGACCAGGGCGGTCACGATGCCGGCATCGTCTTGCGCCGCCAGCAGCGTATCGACCAGCCGCATCGGCAGCCGATGGGGAATCAACTCCTCGGCCGGCATCGGCAGGATGAGCGATTGTCTGGCTGTTTTCATCATCACGCCTATTGCCAGTAGCTCGTCAGATCGTCAAACAGCTGGCTGGAGAAGAGGAGCTTGCGGAACTTCACCAGATCGTCGTGAAACACCCGGGTGTTGTCGTAGACTTCGAACTCGCGGTGGAGAATCTCGTAGATGCGGGCGGTCCCCCGACCGAGCCCGTCGGCATGGCGAAACGACAGGGCCTGCAGATCGGCGAGCACCTCCAGGGTGAGGACGTGCTTGGCGTTGCTCACCGACTTGAAGGCCTTGCGAGCCGCCACCGTCCCCATGCTCACCACGTCCTGGTTGGAGGCGTTGCAGGAGATCGAATTGGTGCTCACCGGATTGGCCAGCTGGCGGTTCTCAGCGGTGGTGGAGGTGGCCAGGTACTGGGCGCCCATGAAGCCCATGGTGAGGCCGAGGGTGCCGGGGATGAGAAACTCGGGGAGCCCCTCGTTGAGCTTCTTGTCGAGAAATTTGTTGGTGCGCCGCTCGGAGAGGGTGCAGAGGGTGGCCATCGCCATGCACAGGGCGTCCATGACGAAGCCGATGCTCTGGCCGTGGAAGTTGCCGCCGTGGATGACCTTCTTCTTCTCCGGGATGATGATCGGGTTGTCGTTGGAGCTGTTGGCCTCGATCTCCACCGTGCGCACCGCCGCCTCGATGGCCTCGGCCACCGGCGCCAGGACCTGGGGGGTGCAGCGCACCGAGTAGACATCCTGCACGTTGATGCTGGTCTCGAAGACCGGCCCCCCCTGCTGCTGCTGGCGGATGAGGTCGTGCATGTCGGCGCGCAGGGTGATGTTGCGGGAGCCGGCGTAGAGCTTGCGGATGGTGGCGGCGACCTCCAACTGCCCCGGATGGGGTTTGACGTGGTGCAGGTCCTCGTCGAAGGCGTCATCGATGCCGCCGAAGATCTCCAGGGCAAAGGCGCCGGTCACGCAGGAGAGGCGCAGCAGCTTCTTGGCGCCGAACAGGGCGAAGGCGGCCAGCGCCGTCATGGCGCTGGTACCGTTCATCAGGGCGATCCCCTCCTTGAAGGAGAGGCGCATCGGCGTCATCCCTGCCTCGGCCAGGACTTCGGCCGCCGGGCGCAGCTCTCCCCGGTAGTAGACCTTCCCTTCGCCGATGATGGCCAGGGCCATGTGCGCCAGGTGGATAAGGTCGCCGGAGGCTCCGACGCTGCCGCATTCGGGGATGTAGGGGGCGATCCCCTTGTTGATCATCCGCGTCATGAAGCCGAGCAGCTCCAGGCGCACGCCGCTGTACCCCTTGACCAGGGTGTTCAGGCGCACCACCAGAATCGCCAGGGCGATGTACGGCTTGAGCGGGTCGCCCAGGCCGGCGGCGTGGCTGCGGATCAGGTTCACCTGCAGCGTCTCGATCTCGGCATCCTCGATGATCTTGTTGCACATCGGGCCGAAGGAGGTGTTGACGCCGTAGATGATCCGACGAGCGGCAATCTCTTCCTCGAGAAAGCGGCGACTGGCCTGGCAGCGCTCGAGTGCGGCCGGGTCGAGGGCGACCTGCCGGTCGCCAATGCCGAGGGCGACGATCTGTTCAATGGTCAGGTCGTTGCCGTTAAGGACGACCGTGGGACGTTCGGACATTGGGGGTACCTTTCCAGAACAGAGCGTCTCACGCGAAGACGCGAAGAAGAACAAAATCAACTTCTTGCCTCACGCGAAGACGCGACGAACGCGACGCCAGGCAAGGCAAACCAAACAGACCCGAATTTTTCAAAAACTCAATCTTTCGTCTTTGCTTTTCGTTGCGTCGTCGCGTCGTCGCGTGAAACCGCTGTTGATCTTCGGTTCCCTTCGCCCCTTCGCGCCTTCGCGTGAGTCGAGATTTTTACCCTAAGTCCGAGCCTGCCGGTAGTCGAAAAAAAGAACCGGCTTGCGCTTCCCTTCCTGAACCGTTTTCGCCGTCACCGCCGCGGCCGGCGCGATGACCACCTCCGGCTTTACCCGCAGGCGGGCCGCCAGCCGCTCGGCGACCATCTCCGCCGTCAGCGACCGGTCCCGAACCGCCACGGTGACCCGCAAGCGGTCGCTGAGAGCATAATCGTCGAAGGCCTCGAGGAACCATCCGCAGGCGCCGTCGAGCTCCTGCAGCAAGGCGAAGACCGCCGGCGGAAAGACGGTGGTGCCACGGATTTTGAGCATCTGCGCCTGGCGGCCGAGAATCGGCCCGAGACGCGGCGACCGCCGGCCGCAGATGCACGGCTCGGTATGCAGCACGGCGATGTCGCCGGTGCGAAAGCGCAGCAGCGGCATGCCGGTGACCCCCAGAGGGGTGACCGTCACTTCGCCGGCTTCTCCCGGCGGCAGCGGCTTGCCGGCCGCATCGACGATCTCCACCGCAGCCAGCTCCGGATGCAGGTGACCACCGGCCCCCGCCGTACAGTCAGAGAAGGCGGTGGCCATCTCGGTGCTGGCGTAGGTGCCGAAAACCGCCCCCCCCCAGCGCTCCTGCACCCGCGCGCCCAAGGGGGAGAGGCGCAGATCAGAGGCGCGCACCGGCTCGCCGATGCCGACCAGAGTCCGCACGCCGGTCTGCCGCGGGTCGATGCCGTCGGCCTGAAGGCGTTCGGCCAGCGCCAGCAGGAGGCTCGGCACGGCGATGATCACCGTCGGGCGCTGCCGCCGCACCAGTTCGGCCAGATGCGGCAGGCTCCCGGAGCCGCCGCGCAAAGCGGTGGCGCCCAGGCGGACCAAACCGAGAAAATAGGCGAGGCCGGCCATGAAGCAGCGATCGAGGGCGACGGCCAGCAGCACCCGGTCGGCGGGGCCGAGGCCAAGGCGGCGGAAGGTAATCTCCTCATTGCGCGCCAGCCGTTCCAGATCGTGGCGGGTCTGCAGCAGGACGAGCGGTTCGCCGGTGGTGCCGGAGGTGAGGCAGAGGTCGACGGTCTCCGTCTCTGGTACGCAGAGAAACTCCCCGGCCGCCCGTTCCAGGTCGGCCTTGCTGGTGGTCGGCAGGAGCGGCAGGTCGGCCACCCCCTGGACGGTCCCCGGGGCGAGGCCGAGTTCGGCCCAGCGGCGCCGGTAAAAAGGGGAACGCTCCAGCAGATAGGCAAGATGCGACCGCAGCCGGTCATCCTGCATCGCCTGTTGCGCCTCCGGCGGGTCGAACTCGAGCTGGTCGGCCGCCCCGGCGCCGCTCACGCCGGCCGCTCCTGGCGCATCGCTTTGAGCTCCCCGGCCATCAGCGCCTTGACGTGCCGTCGCAGTTCGCCATGATCGGCGAAGGGGGCCGGGTCGACCGGCGGCAGCGCCCGCAGCTCGACCCGGGCCGGCCGCAGCCAACGCCGCCCGGGGGGGAGAAGGCGGTCGGTGCCGACCAGGCACAAGGGGATGACCGGAACGCCGAACTCCCGGGCGAGGCGGAAAGCTCCCGAATAGAAGCGCTGCAGTTCGCCGCTGCGACTGCGGTGCCCCTCGGGGAAGAAGAGAAGGAAGCCATCGCGCTCCATCACCCTGCGCCCTGCGATCAGGCACTCTTCCCAATTCATCGTCTCGACGTCAAGATAGCCCGCCAGGCGCATGAACCCGGCATACCAGAACATCCGGAAGGGCCAGGAACGCACGGCGAAGGTGATGTCCGAGAAGGGGAGCAGGGCCATGCAGAAGGTGTCGAAAAAGGAGAGGTGATTGACGACGAAGATCGCCGGCGGCCGGATTCCTGGCTGGTCCAGGCCGGCGCGGCGGAAACGGACGAAGGGGGCGACGATGGCCATCCAGCTCCGGCCGTAGATCCAGATCAGTTGGCGGGCGATACGCCCGGCCGGCAAGCCGGTGACCAGGCGCCAGACCAGGAAGAAGAGGGGGGAGACGAGCAGGCCGAAGAAGGTCCAGGCGATCAGCAGCGGGTAGACGACGAGCGTCATCAGCACCGCCGCCGGTCCAGGGACCGCAGGGGGTGCCGCCACCGGCTTCTCGCGCAGGATCGTCTCGGGGGTCGCCACGTTATGCCGTCCGTTCCAGGCTGCGCTTTTTGTCAATGACGAAACGGTGGATATCCTCGAGGGTGCGGATCTGGCGCACCGTCTCCTGTTCGCGGATTTTGAATCCGAAGGCCCCTTCGAGGACGATCACCAGATCGACGAGGTCGAGGCTGTCGAGGCCGAGATCGGTGAAGAGGTTGGCTTCCGAGGTCATATCCTGCAGATCGAGCTCGAACTCTTCCGCCAGAGAGGTGTTGATCCGCTCGATGATTTGCTGGTCGGTCATGCCATGCTCCTAACGACAATCGATGAGTTGACGCCCCCAAGGGCGAAATTGTTCTTCAGCAGCGCCGGCCGGGCCGCCGCCTCCTGGTGCCGCAAATGGTACAGCGCGCCGCAGGCCGGATCGGGCTCTTCCAGGTTGCGGGTCGGGATCAGGCAGCCGTGGGCGAGCATCTGCACCGAGGCAATCAGCTCCAGCGAGCCGCTGGCCGCCATCGCGTGGCCGAGATGCCCCTTGAGGCTGCTCACCGGCACCCGGTCGCCGAAGAGGGCGGCGATCGCCTCCCCTTCCGCGATGTCCCCCTGCTCGGTGGCCGTGGCATGGGCATTGACATAGCCGACCTCCGCCGGGGCCAGGCCGGCATCGTCGAGAGCGGCCCGCATGCAGGTGACGATCGCCTTGGCGCTCGGATTGGCGATGCTCGTCGGATCGGAAAGGGTGGCGAAACCGACGACCTCGGCGAGTATCGGCGCGCCACGCAGACGGGCCGCGTCGAGGGATTCGAGCAGCAAAATGCCCGCCCCCTCGGCGCAGACCACGCCGTCGCGGCGCCGATCAAAGGGGCGCGGCGTCAGCTGGGGACGATCGTTGTAGCCGATGGAGGCGGCTTCCATGACATCGAAGGTGCCGGCGGTCAGCGGATGGAACTCATCGGCGCCGCCACACAGCATCCGCTCCTGCTTGCCGAGGGCGATCGCCTCGGCGGCAAAGCCGACCGCCTGGCAGCCGGTGGCGCAGGCGGCCGAGGGGGCAAGCAGGCGGCCGGAGATGCCGAAGGTATGGGCGACATTGGCGGCGCAGGAATGGTTCATAATCTGGAAGAAGAGAGTCGATTTCATCCGTTCCAGACTGCGGTCGAGGAAGAAATCGGTGAAAAACTTCTCCGTCGCCCGGGTGCTGCCGATGGTAGAGCCGATGGCGACGCCGGTGCGACCATCCTGCCATTCGGCTTCCTTCAGCCCGGCCTGGGCCAACGCTTCCTGACTGGCGAGAACGGCAAAAATCGACATGTTGGACATCGAGCGGCGAAACTTGCGCGGGATCTCCTTGCCGTCGAGTTCCGGCACCAGGGCCGCCACCCGGGTGCGCAGGCCGCCCAGGGCGGCCAGTTCGGGTACGCTGCGCACGGCGCTGCGGCCGGCAAGGAGGGCTTCGAACAGGGTACCGACACCGACCCCAAAGGGGGAGACCGCCCCCATACCGGTAATGACTACACGCTTCAACGACATGCTTGCAACTCCTGGCGCAGTTTCTCATGCCCGACGATCTCGCCGCAGGCGAGAAAGGCCGAAATGATCGCCCCCAGCACCCCTGGCGCCGCCGTCGCCTGACCGGCGAGCCAGAGCCCCGGCAGACGGGTTCGCGCCTGCGGGTTGGTCTGCCCGACCCGGTGCTTGACTCCATACAAACTGCCCGCTGGGCTGTGGCCATAATCGCACAAGGTGTGTGGGGTGGCCGCTTCGCTCCAGTCGTCCCCCCACTGCGGAAAGAAAAGGAGCATTTTGTCCCGCATTTTCTGCTCCAGCCGCCCCTTCTCCAGGGTGTAAGCCGCATCTCGCCTGCCGTCACCCTTGCGAGCCGGACCGAGCATTCTAGTGCCGATAGGAAAAATTGACAGGTAGCCGCCCGGCTGGCAACCACTTTTTATCGACGGCGCTCCAGTGACATAAAGCGGTCCGGGTGCCAAGTCCATCTCTTCGAGGCGGCTGCACGCCTCCACCGTCGGCAGCAGGAAAAAGTTGCCATCCCCCAGCCCAGAGGGGGGCTCGGGTCCGGCACCAAACCGGAAGCAGGCCGACGGCGTCTCCTCGAGAGAGTGCAGTCGCCGCCGATAGGCGGGACGGAAGACTGGGTCCGGCACCAGGTCGAGCAGCTGCCGCGGATGGAGGGTGGCAATGCAACCGTTGCAGGCCAGGGTGCGGCCGCCTGTCAGTCGCAGGCCACTGACCCGATCGCTGGCGAGCAGAATCGCCTCCACCCCCTCGCCGCAAAAAGTATCGACTCCCAGGCGCGCCAGTTCGCCATCGAAGGCATCGGCCAGACTGGCACCCCCTCCTTGCAGGGTATGGGCCGTGCGGTAGTAAGGACCGACGACCATCGCGTGCAGGGGGAAGGGGATCTGCGCCGGCGCCACTCCGTGCAGAAAAGTGTGGATCGACAGCACCATCTGCAGCCGGCGATCGCCGGTCAGCCGATCGAGCACCTGCTGCAGCGTCGGGCTCTCCGCCAGTTCAGGTGGCTGCGCCGCCTCCAGGCTCATGTAAGGGAAGGCGGCAACGGCCCGGTCGATCTCCAACAAATAGGCATCGATCGCCCCCCCTTCCCGGGGGAAGGTGGCGTGCAGACGTTGCCGCAGCGGCTCGCGGCCGCTCGGAAAGCGAAATTCGAACTCCGGCTGCAGGCAGCGCAGCGTATCGTAGGCGTCGGCGTTGAGGGGTTGCGGCGACAGCTTCTCGGCGATGCCGAGATACTGGCAGAACCGGTCAAGGATGTCGCCCGGCGCCAGGCCGCCGGCATAGTGAAATCCGGTGTCGAACCGCAGGCCGCGCCGCTCGAACCCCCGGACCAGAGTGGCGGTGCGTTCCCCTTTTTCCACCAGCGCCACCCGCAAGCCGCGGCGGGCCAGGATGAGGGCGGCCGTCAGCCCGGCAATGCCGCCGCCGATGACGGCAAAATCGTAATTCATGAACAGAACCGCAGCAGCAGACTGGAGTTGGTCCCGCCGAAGCCGGCGGAGTTGCACAGCACCTGCTCCGGCGCCCGGAGAAGGGTCGAAGTCACGATGTTCAGCCCGGCCGTCGCTTCGTCCGGCTGGCGGAAATTGATGTTGGGGGCGATGAATCCCCCTTGCGCCATCAGTACCGAATAGACCACCTGGGAAGCGCCGGACATCCAAAGCTCATGGCCGGTCATCGATTTCAGCGAGGAGACCGGCGGCGTCCGCTGACCGAAGACGGCGCGGATGTTGGCCGCCTCAGCGGCGTCGCCGGCTGGGGTGGAGGTGGCATGGGCGCACAGGTAATCGATGTCGGCGGGCTCGACCCCCCCTCCGGCGAGGGCTTTGCGCATCGCCCGCTGCAGGCCGTCGTGACTGGGGACCGACAGATGTTCGCCATCGGAAGAGAAGCCGTAGCCGAGCAGCTCGCCGAGAATGGTCGCCCCGCGCCCCTTGGCCAGGTCATAGCGCTCCAGCACCAGGGCGGCCGCGCCGCCACTCGGCACCAGGCCGTCGCGCTCGGCGTCGAAGGGTCGGCAAGCGGCGCTCGGGTCGTCGACCCGCCCGGAAAAGGCGCCGAGGCCGTCGAAGCTGCACATCGACTCCCAGTTGATCTCCTGGGCGCCGCCGCAGATCACCCGCTCCTGACGGCCGAGGGCGATCAGGTCGGCCGCCTGCCCCACCGCGTGACCGCCACTCGAGCAGGCCGAGGCGATCGACCAGCAGGCGCCGCGGGTACCGAGGAGGGTGTTGAGGTTCATGGTAAGAGTGGAGGTCATGGAGCGGAAGATCAGTCCGCTGCCGATTGACTTGGTCTCCCCGGTCTGCCGCAGCAGATCGACCTGCTCGACGGCGGCCAGACAGCTCGAGTCGCAGCCGAAGACCAGGCCGGTCTCGTCGTTGCGGATCGCTTCCAGGGGGAGCCCCGCCTGGGCCAGGGCATCGAGGGCGGCGGTGTGCGCCCAGACGGCGAACTCCGGCATCGTCTTGCGCTGTTTTTTCGTCAGGTGGCGCTGCGGGTCGAAGCCGTTGATGGCGCCGGTCAGGGGGCTGCGAAAACCGAGTTCCTGGCGCCGGGGGTCGGCGACAATCCCCGATTGCCCCTGGCGCAGGGCGGCCGTCACCGTCTGGCGGTCGTTGCCCAGGCAGGAGATGATGCCAATGCCGGTGATTGCTACTTTGAACATAGGGACCCTTCGGAGGGAATTCCAGAACCTGCGGATCGCAGCCGAGCTTTAACCCATGTAGGAGCCACCGTTGACGGCGATGACCTGGCCGGTGAGATAGGTCGCCTGGCCGGAGCAGAGGAAACTGACCACCCCGGCGACCTCCTCCGGCTGTCCGATACGCCGCATCGGGATCATCGGCAGGATCCGTTCCCGGGGGAGATCCTTGATCATCTCGGTTTCGATGAAGCCGGGGGAGACGGCATTGACCAGGATATTGCGCCGGGCGACCTCGGCGGCCAGGGAGCGGGTGGCGCCGATCAGGCCGGCTTTGGCGGCCGAGTAGTTGACCTGCCCGGGCATGCCGGTCTGCCCGGAGGTGGAGACGATGTTGATGATCCGCCCCTCTTTTTTCTTCACCATCTGGTTAAGAACCAGTTTGGTAACCTGGAAAAATCCGTCGAGGTGGACCGCCAGCACGTCTTTCCACTCTTCCTGGCGCATCCAGATCATCAGGGCATCGCGGGCAAAGCCGGCGTTGTTGACCAGGGCAAAGGGGGTCTGCTTCTCGAGCAGCGGCTCGAGAGCTTCCTGGGTGGCCTGCGGGTCGGCCACATCGAAGGGGAGAAGACGGCATTGGCGACCAGCCGCCATCACGGCGGCGGCCACGGTGGCGGCCGCGTCCCGCCCCTGGCGGAAATTCAGCCAGATGTCGAAACCATCCCGGGCCAGGGCAATGGCAATGGCGGCGCCGATGCCACGGCTGCCGCCGGTTACCAGGGCAACTCTGTTCTCTTCCATCGATCTCTTATCCCATCAGGAAGCAGTTGAAAACCTGGCTCTCCCAGGCGGAGCAAAATGCCCAAAGCAAGGCGCCAGAGATTCTGGGCCAACGCCGCAGATGGGCCGCTGCCCCCTAGCGGCCGATGCCGGTCACCTTCTCCTGGCGCTTGGATTCAACGGCCAGGGTGGCGGGAACCGGCCGCGACATTGATGATTTTTCACTTGTTAATCGGCCGGGTACGTGGAATTTACACCATCTGCGACCGTGGATCAACCGTCTTCAAACTTGGGTTTCAATTCGGACATTGCCAAAGGTGAGCGTTTCGGTTTAGAAAGGTACGATGCGGGTGAGTGCTCTGGTCTTCCAGCGGGAGGAGAAGATGCGAATTCAGCTGTTTTTGTCACTTCTACTGCTCTGCCTGGCCCCCGGCTGCGCCGTGATCCCGTACCACTACACCAGCGACCTGCCCAATCCCCCCATCTGGCGCGACCAGCCGCAGATCGAAACCGGCCGCCCCAACGCCTTTCTCGATACGGTGGGGAATGTCGTCTCCCTCCCCTCCAAGATCATCCTGCTCAACGGCAAAGTCGACAATCACCGCATCTCCGCGCGCACGGTGGCCGACCTGGAGAGTTTCCTGCAGCAAAACGATCTGCGCAACGTCAAGATCCGGGTCAACCAGTACGCCCCCGGAGGAGAGTGGATCCGGCTGTTTCGCAATCGCAGCGTCGGTATCGGTTGGCGGGTCACCCTCGGGGTGCTGACCAATGTCTACTACACCATTTTGCCGGGGCGGATCTTCGGCGGCGACCACTACAACCCCTTCACCAATACGGTCAGTCTCTACTCCGACCATTCGGCCATCGCCCTGCACGAGGCCGGACACGCCAAGGATTTTGCCCAGCGCCGCTACAAAGGGAGTTACGCCTTCTTGCGCCTGCTGCCGTTGGTCCCTTTGTACCAGGAGGCGAAAGCGACGGGAGATACCGTCGGTTACCTGCGCGAGCGGCAAGAGACGCGCCGGGAAAAGAGAGCCTACAAGATCCTCTATCCGGCCTATGGTACCTACATTGGCGGGGAGATCCTCAACTGGGTGCCGGCGGGACAGGAAGTCTCCTATCTGGTCCTGTTCGGCGCCGCCCTTCCTGGACATCTGGTCGGACGGATCAAGGCCGCCGCTACCCCGGAGGCTCCGGCGCTGGCACCAGACGAGTCCCGGGAAGCTCCCCTGGCAGGTCCGGTCCTGGTGCCGGCTGCAGAGTCGACCAGACCTGGCGAAGAAAGGCAGTAACTTCGGCGGCATGGGTCCAGGCCAGACCGTGTCCAGCCTCCGCCACCAGCCGGCAGTCCGGGATGGGGGGAGGACTCATGACCGGGTCGCGACCTCCGTGCAGAGCGAAGACCGGGCAGCCGACCGACTGCGCCGGGCGAAAGGCGATAAGCATCCGGCCGCCGTAGAGAAGCAGGTCGTCCGGCGTCTCATTCAACATCCGGCGGGCCAGCTCGTAGACCTCCGGCCCCTCCGGGGCAAAGACGTGCTGCAGCGCCCGTTCGGAGCGCAGCAGCGGCCGCACCATGAAGGGAGGAAGCCGGCGTACCATCTGCTCCCCCGGGATCGGCCGCAGCCCTCCCGCATCCAGAGCACCGCCGATCAACACCAAGGCGCGCACCGGCCGCTGGCGAGCGATGGCCGCCGCCACCACACCCCCGAAAGAGGAGCCGCCGATCACGTCGCCGGCCTCGATGCCAAGGGCATCGGCGCTGCGCCGGGCGAAGGCGGGCAGATCTTCTCCCCGTCGCGGCAGCAGGTGTCTGGGCGTAATCAGGGGAGGGGCCGACTGAATACGGGTAAACATCCGCTCGTCCGCTCCCAGCCCGGGCCAAAGAATCAACCGTCCCATCTTTACCTCCGCCAGCTAGGGCCTGGACATACTTTTACCGCGTTTTTTCTGACTTTTCTACCCACTTCCCTTTTCGTCGCGACGGCCCCTCGCCTCCAACCAATCGACCATCTCATGGACCGCCGGTTCCTCCTCGCGCGATATTCACTTCCAGAGGCCGGTCGTAATTAGAAACTGTTTGACGGGCGGTCTTAGGGGAAGGTAAAAGTAAGGGAACTTGCAAGGAGATGCCATCCTAATCCCCTCTGTGTTCCTCATGTAATATGGAGCCCTTGTACCGCTGGAACGAGAGTGGTGGCAGAAAATAGTTTGTTAATTTAGAAAAAAGGATCTGGCATGAATGTTCTTGGCATTTCCGCTTTTGTGCATGATTCTTCCGTCTGCTTGATCAGAGACGGTGAGATAATATTCAGTGTAGAAGAAGAGCGGTTTAATCGGATAAAGCACACATCAGTGTTTCCTACTTTGGCATTACAATACCTGGTCGATAATTTCGGAATTAAAGGTGAAGATATCGATGTGGTTGCGACCAATTGGAACCCTTATATTTCTCTGTTGGAAGAGTTAAAAAAAGCATCTTTGTTAAACTTGTACCTGAAAGTACACAGATATAACAAACCTCCGAAAAGCTTCGGGTCTATCAGGAAGACATTTTCCACCAAATCCCACCTGGAGGCTTTTTTTGGCAAAAAGATACGATCGAAGGTCTGCTGGGTGCCCCACCATCTCTCTCATGCAGCCTCCTCATTGTGCCTTTCCGGTTACCAGGAGGCCGATATCTTAGTGGCGGATGGGCATGGAGAAGGGGCGTCAACAACCTACTATAAATATATAAACAGGCGTTATAAAAAGATTTGGTCCCTTCCGATCAGCAGTTCATTGGGGATCCTGTATCAAAATTTTACTCATTATCTGGGTTTCGGCAATTATCAGGAAGGCACCACCATGGCGCTTGCCGCCCTTGGGGAAAAAACCTTCCAAAGTTTCTTTGATGAGCTGATAACCCTGCATGAAGATGGAAAATTCAGAGTTAAGCCCATATCGGCGGGGCTATGGTCTTATTATGAGGGTGGCTATGTGGCTAACCGGCTAGGCCCGCCGCGAAAAGCGGGGGATCCCATAACCAAGCGGCATAAAGATATAGCTGCCAGCTTACAAGAGGCAGTAAGAAATACGATAATGCATTGCATAGCCAAAATTTCAGAAAAGTCCCGGTCTGAAAATCTATGCTTGGCCGGAGGGGTATTTCTTAATTGCGATATCAATGGCCAGATAGGTGCTGCCGGGCATTACAAAAACATTTTTGTGCCGCCCTTCACTTCCGACACAGGGGGTGCGATTGGTGCTGCCCTATACGTCGATCAAAAAAACAGACCAGTAAAAACCAAAGAAGCCAATGAGCTTGCCGCCAGCTTTTCGGCAACACCCTACAATTTTACTCCTTACCTGGGTCCTGGCTATAGCAACCAGGCCATACACGCCGCCATTCTGGGCAGAGATCTTAAATACGCCTATATCCCCGATGTGGCAATTGCAGCCGCCAGGGACTTGGCAGACGGGGCCTTAATTGGCTGGTTTCAAGGCAGGATGGAAGGTGGACCCAGGGCACTGGGGAATAGGTCCATTTTAGCTTCTCCACTCTCCGCCCAAACCAAAGATTTGTTAAACGCTAAAAAACAGAGAGAAGACTTCAGGCCTTTTTCACCGATTACCACCACACGCGGCGCCAAGAAATATTTTTCATTTCACGACGCCAACTACTCTCCTTCCTTGTTTATGTTGGCGACAGCCGAAGTAAAGCCGGAATATGCAACAGCTTTGACTTCTGTCACCCATGTGGATGGGAGTTCGCGCTTGCAAATTATTACTGAGCAAAGGAACGGCTTAGTATACAAACTGATCATCGAGTTTATGAAAATAACTGGATATGAGATTATCCTCAACACGAGCTTTAACCAAAAAGAACCTATTGTGTGCAGCCCCAATGAGGCGCTGGATTCCTTTGTAAAATTAGGACTGGATTTTTTATATATCGGCAACTATAAGGTTTGGATAGAAAAAACCTGTTGAAGTTCAGTCTTGGCCAAAGAACAAGCCCTGCCGTGGAGAATTCCAGTGCCGAAATTTCTGCTGTTATTTCTGTTTCTTCTGTTTCTGCTGCCGTCGACGGTTTTCGCCGCAGCGCCGGTGGAGCATCTGGTGCAAGAGCCGGTCTTCGGCGGGCGCGCTTTTGTCCTGGAAGCCGGAGTGGGCAACTCTCCGACGCTGCTGCTGGTGCACGGCCTGGGGGACCTGGCCTCGGACATCTGGGAGGGGCTGATTCCTGAGCTGGCCGCCGATTTCCACGTCCTGGCGGTGGATCTGCCCGGTTTCGGCCGCTCGGAAAAACGCAACGCCCTCTATTCCCCGGCGGCCTACGCCGCTTACCTGCGCTGGGTGGCCGACCGTTTCGCCCCCGGGCCGCTGATTCTGGTCGGCCATTCTCTGGGGGGGGCGATAGCCCTGCGCTACGCCGCCGACTACCCTGCGCAGCTGCAGCGACTGGTGCTGGTCGATGTCGCCGGCATCCTGCACCGCAATGTTATCACCCGCGAGGTGCTCGATCCAGAACTGCGCCAGCTTTGGCCGCAGTTGCCGGCCGATCCCCTGGGACGCCTCGACGAGTGGGTCGGCGCCCTGATTACCCGCCTGCCGGGGTTGCCTCTCGACCTCGACCAGCTCTTGGCCAGCGAATTGTTGCGGGAGCGCTTTCTGGGCGGCGATCCGACCCGTATCGCCGCCGTGGCCCTGATCCAGGAAGACTTCAGCCGCCCCTTGCGCCAGATCAGCGCCCCGACGGTGATCCTCTGGGGGGGAGAAGACCGGATCACCCCCCTGCGCACCGGTGTACTGCTGGAAGCCGTCCTGCCGCAGGCCAGACTGCAAGTCATCCCCACCGCCGGCCACCTGCCGATGGCCGATCAACCGGCACTTTTTCGCCTCGCCCTGCGCACTGCCCTGGTATCGCCACCACCGGTGATCGTGCCCCCACCTCCTTCGGAGCGGATCGGCGTCTGCCGCGGGGAGGTCGGTCTGCGCTTCAGCGGCAGCTACGCCCGGCTGGAAATCACCGACTGCAGCGACATCCGGCTCACCAATGTCGCCGCCAGAGCCGTGACCATCGAC
>JACZKF010000117.1 GCA_014860175.1 Desulfuromonadales bacterium
GGTTAATTATAGTTAATTGGTCATTATATATGGTCCGTTACGAATGTACAGCCGACGAAAGGAGAGAACCATGCTGCTGGGCAAGAGAGCCGTCATTACCGGCGGTGGGCAGGGGATCGGCAAGGGGATCGCCCGGCGCCTGCTCGCCGAAGGATGGAAGGTGGTGCTGGCCGAACACGACGCCGAGGCGGGGGAGCAGGCGGTGCGGGAGCTGGCCCCCCTCGGGGAGCTGCATTTCATCGCCACCGATGTCGCCAGCGAGGCGGAGGTCGCCAACCTGGCGCAGGAGGTGCTGGCGACCTTCGGCGGCCTCGATCTGCTGGTCAACAACGCCGGCATCATGATTCGCAAGCCGCTCACCGAGCTCTCTCCGGAGGAGTGGCAGCGGGTCCTCGGCGTCAATCTGACCGGCCCCTTTCTCTGCGCCCGCGCCTTCGCTCCGGCCCTGCGCCAGGCGGGGGGAGCGATCGTCAACATCGCTTCCACCCGGGCCCATATGTCGGAGCCGGACACCGAAGCCTACGCCGCCTCCAAGGGGGGGCTGGTCGCCCTTACCCACGCTCTGGCCGTCAGTCTCGGGCCGCAGGTGCGGGTCAACTGCATCAGCCCGGGGTGGATCGACGTTTCCGCCTGGCACAAGGGAGGGGTGGCCGGACAGGAGCCGCTGTCGACGGCCGACCACCGCCAGCACCCGGCCGGCCGGGTCGGTATCCCTGAGGACGTTGCCGCCCTGGCCTGCTGGCTGGCGGCGGAGGAGAGCGGTTTCGTCACCGGCGCCGAGTTCGTCCTCGACGGCGGGATGACCCGCAAGATGATCTATGCCTGAAGAATGGCAACTGGTTGAAATGACAAGGGCGGAAAAAAAAACGCAAAGGCCTTGAAAAATAGCTGGAATTCAACCGCAAATGGGGATACAGTTTAGTTGCAGTGCTGCAAACGGTAACAAACCCCTGGCAAAGGAGGTTGTCTATCGATGATGTGCAAACACAATCGAATATCTGCCAACTTCGCCGGCGATTTCGATCGGCGGCATACCCCGTGATCAGGGAACAAGCGAAATAAACCGAAGGCCCGTCTACCAAGACGGGCCTTTCACTTTTTCGCTCACCCCACCTCTCCCGCTGAAAACCTACCGTAGATTCTTGAACCCGGTGTCCCAGGCGGATAAAAAACGCCCAGATGCAAGGCGCCCGAAATCTTGAGGAAAAAGGCGTAGCGAAAGCTACGTCGTTGACGAAAGATGAGGGCAACGCCGCAGATGGGCGTTTTTCATCCGCCTGATTAGGAACTGCAGGAGAGCATCGAGCAGCCGGCCCGATGCCGCGCCCAATCCGGGCGCTTGCGGGCGAACTCTTCCTGCTGCGGCTGCTCGTCATACGGGCGCCGCAGCACCTCCAGCAGGGTGCCGACCAGCGCATAGTCCCCCGCCTCGGCCTGATCGATGGCCAGCTGCGCCAGGTAGTTGCGCAGCACATACTTGGGGTTGACGGCGTTCATCCGCCGTCGCCGGTCTGCATCGGCCACCCCGTCCTGCCGTACCCGGGCCAAGTAGCGGCGCAGCCAGGCGACGGTGCGCTCCCGCTGGTCGCCGGCAAGCTGCTCCGGGCGGTACCAGATCTCCTGCAGGGGGGCGAGCAGGAGCTCCTCTTGGGCATCCGCCGCGATTTTCAGATCCGCCAGGGCGCGATAAAAGAGGGTCATGTCCGTCTCGGCCAGCGTCAGTACCTCCTGCAACTCGGCGATCAGCTCCCGGT
>JACZKF010000118.1 GCA_014860175.1 Desulfuromonadales bacterium
CTCGGCATACAGAGGCGAGAACAGGTCGCGCCGAAATCCCGAGAACTGCTCCCCTTCTCTGGTCAGCAGGTAGAGGCGCACCCCCCCCTCGGAGGTCGAGGTGGACGCACTGGGGGAGACCCGGCCTGGGCTGATGCCGGCCGCTGGCGCCAGCCTCTGCTGCCGCGGATACTGCCCCCAGGCGTAGGCCAGGGCGACAGCCAGCAGGAGCAGGGAAATCATCAACGGACGCTTCTGCTTCATGGCTGGTCCAGCCGGAAATAGGTTGCAAGACGGATATTGAGCTTCACTCCAGCCCCAGCATCGCTGTCATTGCTGGACAGGGCGATCTCTTCAATGGCAATAATCCGGGTCGATTGCTCCAGTAGATAGATGAACTTCTTGATCTGGCCGTACTCACCCCCCACCGAGAAAACCAGACCATAGCGCAGCAGCTGGTTCTCCTCGACCTGCTTCGGGTCGTAGCTGATGCGCTCGATATTCAGCCCTGCATTTCCTGCCAGAGTGAAAATCTCTTTCAGCAGCCCCGTCAGTTCGTTGCGCGCCGGAATCGCCTGGCGGAAAGCCTGCAAGTCGGCCTCTATCTGCCGGTAGCGCTTGCGGGGAGTGAGGATCTGCTCCCGCTCCTCGACCGATTTTCGTGCCAGTGCCTGCCGGTCGAGGAGGCGGCGCTCCAGATCATTGGCCTGGGGAGAGAGCCCAAAGAAGATCCAGGCGAATAGCCCCAGGTTGCACAGCAGCAGCAGCAAAGCCGCCAGTGGCAATGGACGGTTGACCCGCCAGGCGGCCGCCAGCAACCCCTCCGACATCAGATCCCTCCTTTGAGCAAGAGGGAGAAACCGATGACCGGGCGCTCGCTTCCTCCCGACGCCTTGACCTTCTCCGTCGCCTGCTGCAACAGGTAGGTTTCGGGAAAAGCCGACGACGCCATCAACTGGTCGAGAAATTCCTGCAGATGCTGCACGCTGCGCGCCTGCCCGGCGATCTTGATGCTGTTTTCCTTGGGGTCGGGTTGCAGGGAGCGGATGGTGATCCCCTCGCTGGCAACCTCTTCCAAACGGTCGAGCAGAGCGGTCCAACGAAAGCCATCCCGCTCCAGGACCACGTTGGCAAAACCGACCAGGGTCGCCTGCCGCTCCCAGGCCGCCGGGGTGATCACCAGCGCGGTGTCGTCGGGGACCTCACCGAGTTGCTTGTCTAACTCCTCGACCTGTGCCGCCACCTGCCTGGAGTGGGCATGTAACCGCCAGCCCCAGGCCAGATGGAAGACCAACAGCAGCAGCAGTACCCCGATCAGCAGCGTATAAAACAGATACAGGGCGCGGCGATTCACATAGGAGCGGCTGGCCAGATTCAGGGTCAACTTCATCGTTTTCTCACATCATCCGTTCAGCAGCACCGACCGCCGCCACGAGTTCCCAGGCCCCACGGGGCAACTGCTGCGACTCGGAAACACCCAATTTGGCCAGGTGCGGATCCAACGAGATCACCTCTTGCTCGAAAGCTGAACGCAGGGCATCGAGCAGTCCCAACCGCTCTTCCGAATCGCAATGCACAAAGACGGCGGCCCGGCGAAAGACAGGAAAGTTTTCCTGGCAGCTGACCAGCGATCGGTTGAGCTCCTGAAAAATCCGCACCGGTGTCGATTCCACCTCCCGAGAGCGGTGGAAAGTCAGGACCCGCCCCTGGAAATATTGCAGACTCAGCACTTTGTTCTCAATGCCGACCAGAACGAAGTCGTCCCCCATCTCCAGCCGCGACCGGTAATAGTTATAGAGGTGATGGCAGTGGAAATCGATGATTGCGGCATTGAAACCGGCGGCCGCCAGCAGTTCTTCATACTGCTGCAGCACCGAGCGGGCAATTACGGTGACCACCAGGCGCAAACGACCCGACTCGCTCTTTTCCAGCACCTGGTAGTCGAGATGGACTTCTTTGGCCTCGCCGGGGAGGCTGCTCTTGAGCTGCCATTTCAGCGCCTCCACCCCTTCGTTCCGACTGGTGGGGGTCGTTTCCATTTCGGTAAGCAGAATTCGTCCAGCCGTTTCCGGCAGCGACAGGGAGATGCGTTCCTCGCGTCCCGCCAGCGGTCGGAGGAGTTCTTGAACCGCCTCAGTGAAGCGCTGCGGGTCGCGGATGTTCGGCTCCCGCACCGAAGGGGTGATCACCCCCGAGGCCAGGGGAATGGCCCGGCCACCTGTCAGCACGGCCCCTTTCCTTTTGCGCCGCAGGGAGGCTACCCGCAGTTCGGCGGGGGAGACGTCCAGTCCCAGATAATCGCGATAGATCACAGGTCCACCGGTTCGACAAAGGTAACGCGGTTGATTTCTCGCAACGTAGTAATTCCTGCCAGGACTTTCTCCACCGCGGCTTGGCGCAGAAATACCGTCCCCGATTGGGCGGCAGCCTGTTTGAGCTGGGAAATCGGTACTCGGGCGGCAATCTTCTCCCGCAGGTCGTCGTTGAGGGCGAGCAGTTCGACAATGGCGCTGCGGCCGAGATAACCCACCCCGTGGCACTCGGCGCAACCGGCCCCCTCCTGAAACAAAAAGCCCTGGTAGCGCTCCGGGTCGAGACCCGACTCCTCCAAGGTCCGGCGGTCGTGTTGCACCGTCCGGCGGCAGTGCGGGCAGATCTTGCGCACCAGGCGCTGGGCGAGTACGCAGTTGAGGCAAGAGACAAAATTGTAAGGATCGAGCCCCATGTGCAAAAAGCGGCCAAGGACATCGAAGACGTTGTTGGCATGGACGGTGGTGAAGACCAAATGGCCGGTGAGGGCCGATTGAACGGCAATTTGCGCCGTCTCCGGGTCACGGATTTCCCCCACCATGATCTTGTCCGGATCGTGGCGCAGCACCGAGCGCAACCCGCGGGAAAAAGTAGCCCCTTTTTCTCATTCACCGGGATCTGGACCACCCCTCTGACCTGATACTCGACCGGGTCCTCGATGGTGATCACCTTCTCCTCATCGCTATTGATCTCCGACAAGGCCGCATACAAAGTGGTGGTTTTGCCGCTGCCGGTAGGGCCGGTCACCAGAATCATTCCGTACGGCTCATGAATCATCCGCCGCAACCGCACCATCTCCCGCTCGGTGAAGCCAAGAGATTCCAAAGTAAGGCCGCGAAGATCGGAAGCGATCGTCTCCTTGTCGAGAATTCGGATGACCGCGTCTTCGCCAAAGCTGCTCGGCATGATCGAAACCCGAAAGTCGATCGATTTCCCCCCCATGCGAACCTTGAAGCGACCGTCCTGGGGGATGCGTCGCTCCGAAATATCCAATTCGCTCATGACCTTGATACGGGAGATGATCGGGCTCTGGAAGCGGTTGTCGAGAGGTTCGGTCGCCCGATACAGAACACCGTCGATTCGGTATTTGATCAAAACGCCATCCTGGTTGCATTCGATATGGATGTCACTCGCCCGCTTCTTCAAAGCATCGAACAGAGTGGAGTCAATCAGCCGGATGATCGGACTGGTATCGGCGGTCAACTTCTCCAGGGAGAGGACCTCTTCCCCCTTATCGGTTTCTTTTACCAGTTGCAGCTTGAAGTCTTCCGACACCTCCTGCAGTACCCGTTTCGCCCCCTCGGCTTTCTCCAGCAGTCGGGCAATCTTCCCCCGGGCGGCAAGTCGCAGCACCAAGGGGATCCCCAGGAGCAGTTCGAGGTCGTCAAGAGTGGCCAGATCGGTTGGATCGGCAACCGCGACGACCAAACTGTTCCCCTCACGAGCCAGGGGGAGAAAATGATAACGCTGGGGAGCTCCGACCGGCATGGAGGCAAACAGCTCGGCGTCAAGAACGAAGCCGTCCAGATTGATATGCTCGAGTTGAAACCGCCGGGCCAGGGCCTGAGCCAGCATCTCCTCCGAGAACAACCCCTCGGCCACCCCGACCTCACCAAAACGGCCGCCCCCCGCGTGTATTCGCTCCAAAATCAGATCGACCTGACCTGGGGCGATGACCCCCATTTCGACCAGGATCTCACCAAGGCGCTTACGTTCGAAATTCAGTGCAGGTTTCTCTGTCATCTGGCTGCCGTCCCGGCCAACTGGAAAATAGGGATGTACATGGCCACAACGATGCCGGCAACCAGCAAGCCCATGCCGACCATCATCAACGGCTCAATCATGGTGGTCAGGCGATCCAATCGTCGCTCCAGTTCCGCTTCATAGTAGTCGGCGACATCGTTGAGCATGTCACTGAGGGCACCGGTGGTTTCACCGACCCCGATCATCCGGAGAGCCAGCAGCGGGAAAAAGCCGGCCTGTTCCAAGGCGGCGGAAAGGGCTGTCCCTTCCTCTACCCGGCGGATGGATTGCGTCAATTTGCCTTCCAAAATCAGATTATTCAACGTGCCGCGCGACATCTGCATCGCCTGAACAATCGGAATACCGCTCACCAAAGTCGTGCTGAAGGTGCGACAAAAGCCGGTGAGGGCGTAATCGATCTGCAGGGTGCCGAAAAATGGAGCCTTCAACTTCCACCGATCGAACAGGAGCTTCCCCTTCTCGGTGGAAAGCAAAAAACGGACCGCCAGAAAGGCGGCAACCGCCAGGGGGATCAAGATCGGCAGCCCCTTGGTCAGACCCTCGGCGGTCAGGATCAGCAACTGGGTTATCAGCGGTAACTCGATCTGGGCATCGCCATAGATCTGAGTAAAGGTGGGAACCACATACAGGAGCATGAACAGGACCACGGCCACCACGGCAATGGTAATCAGAATGGGGTAAAAGGAGGCGCTGCGCACCTTGGCCTTGATGGCCTCCACCCGCTTCTGATAGGCGATATAACGGGTGAGGGTCACCGGCAAATCGCCGGTGCGCTCTCCTGCCCGGATGGAGGCCACATAGAGGTGAGGAAAAAATTGGGGGAATTTGCCAAACGCCTCCGAGATAATGCTCCCTCCCCGTACGTCTTCCCGAATCTCCCGCAGCACTTCCAGCAAGCGCCCAGGCTCCATCCGCTCAAGCAGCGTATCCAGGACTTTGATGATGGGAAGCCCGGAACGGATGAGAACGAGCAGTTCCTGATTGAAGGAAAGGAAGCGCCGCCCCCCGAAGCCACCTCTCAGGGGAGAGCGCCCCGGCAGCTGAAAGCGCCGACGGATCGCGAAGACGAAAAAACCCTGCTCCACCAGGCTTTCGCGGAGCAGTTCGCGCCGATCTGCTTCGAACTCCCGCTCAATCACGCGACCGTCGGAAGTGCCTATTTTGCAACGGAAACTTGGCATAGGGTGGTATTGTTATCACATTCAGATGAAAAAATGAATGCAAAAATTGGAATGGTTTCAAGCAACCTTTGGCCGAAAGGGGCCGCCACGACAAATCTCAATTAAATGCAAACATACATCATTAATGCTTTCTATGCAAGGAGAAGACCGAAAGCTGGGCAGCCTTGAAGGTATGTGACTCGAGATCCTCGGAGTCGGGATTGAACGGGAGATGAAGGCAGCAGACCAGTCGGAAATCCAGTCAAAAGACGAATTCCCCCAAGTGCTATGCCGGGGGGGGATTTGAGGATAAAAAAGAGGCGATGCCTAACGGCATCGCCTCAGATCACTGACAAACCCCGCTTTTCCGGAAGCGGGGTTTGCTTTTATGCATGAACTGGTTTTTGTAGGAAGCTGGATCGAACTTATGCCCAAACGACGGCTGGAAAGGGGAAGAGGGCGGCAATCACCCGCTTGA
>JACZKF010000012.1 GCA_014860175.1 Desulfuromonadales bacterium
ACCAGGGTCGGTAACCCCCTTGAAGTCTTTCCCCTGCAGACCGCAGCGGGAAAGAAGGCGGTAGAAGGTGCGCCGGGGAATGCCGGCGCGACGGGCGGCGGTCGAGACGTTGCCGTCAGCCTCCTGCAGATAGCGCTTGAGGAGCGATTTCTCCACCTGATTGACATGCTTCTCACGCTGGCCGCGAAACGACCCTTCGGCCGGGGCGCCACCGGCATGCAGGGACAGTTCGGCGAAGACGACCGGCAGGTTCTCCAGGCGGATCACGTTGTCATGGGCCAAAACCGCTGCCCGTTCGAGGATGTTTTGCAGCTCCCGGATATTGCCTGGCCAGGGGTAGCGCTTCATCGCCTGGATGGCCCGCTCTTCGATCCGGACGATATTCTTGTTCACACGCCGGCTCGCCAGGTCGAGGAAGTGGGCCACCAGCTTGTCGAGCGATTCGAGTCGGCTGCGCAGCGGCGGCATGGTGATGGTAAAGACATTGACCCGGTAGAAAAGGTCTTCCCGGAACCACCCTTCGCGCACCCCGTCCTCCAGGTTCTTGTTGGTGGCGGCAATCAGCCGCACATCGACCTGGGCCGAGTGGCTGCCGCCGACGGGGCGGATCTCCCCGCTGTCGAGAACCCGCAGCAGTTCCGCCTGCAGTTTGGGGGTGATATCGCCGATCTCGTCGAGAAAGATGGTGCCGCCATTGGCCGCCTCGAACAGCCCCTTGCGGTCGCTCACCGCCCCGGTGAAGGCCCCCTTTTTGTACCCGAACAGTTCGCTCTCCAGCAGGCTGTCGGTGAGGGTGGTGCAGTTGATGGTCACCAGCGGCTTGTCGGCCCGGTGGCTGGCCTGGTGAATGGCCCGGGCGGTCAGCTCCTTGCCGGTGCCGCTCTCCCCCCGGATGAGGACGGTGGTCGGCGTCGGGCCGACCTGCCGGATCAGCTTCAGAACGTCGAGGGTCCGCGGATCGTGGCCGATGATGGCGGTGTCGCCATACTCCTGGGCCAAGGCCCGCTGCGCCAGTTCGTATTTCTGCGCCAGGCTGGTGCGGTCCTCCTCCAGGCGTTTGAGCGAGTAGGGGAGGCACATCCCCCCTTCGGCCAGCCCCTGATAGACCGCTACCGCATGCTCACGGCAGGTCCGGTAGCCGCAGGCGCCACAGTCGAGTTCGTCGCGTTCGACAAACTTGTTGGTCGATTGCAGGATCTGCCGGATGCTCTCTGCCCCCGGCAGATCGAGGCGCTGGTACTTGTTGGTAAAGCGGCGGGTCAGGTCGGGGAGGGGGAGCGGTTCCTGGTAGTGGGGCGAGGTGGCGTAGGGGATATCGGGGCTCTGGAAATAGCGCAGGATCAGATTGCGTTTGGAGAAGGTGGTCAGGCGGTTGTTCTTCCCGGGGCCGCCGATGCAGCCGCCGCTGCAAAAGCGCACGTCGACCACCCGCGGGGTGATGCGCCCGGCGGCCAGATCCTTGATCACCTCCAGGGCGCTCTCTTCACCGGCGGTGGTGACGAAATCGGGGTTGAAGAAGTCGTTGCGGATGCCAAACGCCTGGAACAGCCCGCCGGCGACGGGAAACAGCCGGGCGCTCGCCGGTGGCCGGCCATCGAAGGGGGCATCGGAGAGGCGGGCCAGGTCGAGGCCGCGATCGCGGAACATGGTGCTGAGCTCTTTGTAGGTAAGGACCGTATCGATGGCGCCGGCGACCGGTTCGGCCTCGATTTCGAATTTGCCGGCAATACAGGAGCTGATGTAGATGACCCGGGTTTTGCGCCCCCGGCGGGCCTTGATGAAGCGGCCGATGGCGACCATCGGCGACACCACCTGCATCAGGTTTTTCAACAGCTGCGGATAGTGGCGTTCGATCAGGTCGACAATGGTCGGGCAGTGGGTGGTCAGCAGCGGGGTTTGGGGGGGATTTTCCACCATCCGGGTGTAGGTGTCGCTGAGCAGTTCGACCCCGCTCGCCCCTTCGTGCACCTCGCAGAAGCCGAGCCGCTTGAGGCCGGTGACCAGCTGGCCAGGGCGCACGTCGTTGAAGAAGGCCGGATAGGAGCAGCCGAGCACCGCCACCACTTCCTCCTGGGCGGCGAGCATCCGCTGGGTCTCCTCGATGCAGTCAGCAATCACCTTGGCTTGCTGGGAGCAGACCTTGAGGCATTTGCCGCAGCCGATGCAGCGGCTGTGGATGACCTCGGCATAGTCCTCCTTGACCCTGATCGCCTTGACCGGGCAGTTGCGCACGCAGCTGTAGCATTTGCGGCACCGTTCCTTGATGGTGGTGATCGGGCCCACGGGATCTCCTGGCTGGCTGAAAGGTGGCAAACGGAGGGATTGTGCCAAGGATGGCACGGGAAGTCAATACAGTAGGCGAGGAGCCGGGAGTCGGGCATTTACCCAATTACCCGTCACACATCACCCATCACACCTCACGCCTTCAGGTTTTCCTGAACTTCCCCACTTCCCCACTGAAATGACAGGCCGCCAGATGCCCTCCGTCCTTCTCCTCCAACGGGGGGTAGTCGCGGCTGCAGATCTCCCGGGCGTAGGGGCAGCGGGTGTGGAAGTGGCAACCCGACGGGGGGGTCACGGGACTCGGCACGTCGCCTTGCAGGATGATGCGTTCACGCTTGAGCCCGGGTTCGGGCAACGGCGCCGCGGCCAGCAACGCCTCACTGTAGGGGTGCAAGGGTTGGCCGAACAGGTCGGCATTGCCCGCGAGTTCGACGATGCGCCCCAGATACATCACGGCGATGCGGTGACAGATGTGCTCGACTACGGCCAGGTCGTGCGAGATGAACAGGTAGG
>JACZKF010000119.1 GCA_014860175.1 Desulfuromonadales bacterium
CGTCACCACCACCGTCAACTTCGCCCTGACCACCGGCGTCGCCTCCACTCTCCCCCACGCCAGCCGGATCAGCAGCTACAACGGCCCCCAGACCTGCCTCGGCTGCCACGGCACCGCCATCGCCGACCAGGTCTTCGCCTCGGCCCACTTCCAGGCCCGCACCCTGACCCCTAAACTCGACATGCCAGGCGCCGGCAGCCACGGCATGATGGACCGCGCCTGCGGTCTCCCCGGCACCACCATGATGGCCAACAACTTCGCCGGCAAGGCGACTTCCCCAGTCGACCCGCTCAAGACCAAGGATGACGGCTGCGGCGCCTGCCATATCGCCTACCTGCCGCCGTACTATTACTCCTCGGCCAGCGCCGCGGCCCCCGACCTGGACTGCCTGTTCTGC
This sequence comes from Desulfuromonadales bacterium, assembly GCA_014860175.1. GTDB lineage: Bacteria > Desulfobacterota > Desulfuromonadia > Desulfuromonadales > JACZKF01 > JACZKF01. Next base: position 398 of record JACZKF010000119.1, read on the forward strand.
CACGCCCTGGCCTACGGCCACGAGTGGGACGACCCGGCCTTCACCGCCCTGTACGGCACCAACCCCGAGCCGCACCTGCGCCAGGTGGTCACCAACGCCCAAGGGGTAGAGGTCTACTCCCAGGACCGCTCCCTGAAAACCGCCCAGTCGGTCGGCACCGCCGTCACCACCAACGCCTGCCTGCGCTGCCATGAACACGGCCTCTCCGGCTACAAGCGCTCGACGCCGTTTACCACGGCGACCGACGTCCATGCCGCCCGCAATATCAAGTGCACCGGCTGCCACACCGTCTCCCAGCACCGCATCGCCCGCGGCAACTACGTCACCGACGGCGGCGCCAACGATCTGCAGACGGTGGAAGTCGGCTGCGTCGCCTCCGGCTGTCACCCGAGCGCCGCCCACTCCCTGGAGAACGCCGCCGCCCTCAACCAGCATCTGACCAACGTCACCTGCGAGACCTGCCACATCCACTCCATGGACGAGCCGCGCAACATCCATCGCCGGGCCTGGGCCCCCTTCACCCTCGACCCAATGAGCGGCCAGTGGCAGACGACGGCGCCGACCACCCAGGGGCTTGAATATCCCGGCTACTGGGACGCCTACACCGAGTATCTCCCCATCGGCAGCCGGCCGACCGTGCGCTGGTTCAATGGCAACGCCTCGATGCTGGCCCAGCCCTACGGTGGCTACGGCGACCGGCGCAGCGCCGGCGGCGACGCCCGCCTGTTTGCCTTCAAACCGTTCGTCAGCGGCATGCTGTTCGACGCCGCCTGGCTCCCCGGGCCTCCCCGCGACGGCAGCTTCGACCTGGTCAATGGAACCTGGCCGGCCTCGATGAAATATTTCTACGAGCAGAACTGGCCAAAATTCCTCCAGTTCGGCTTCATCGACAGCAAATATTCCACCGCCGCCAGTTACTGGACGGTCCGCCCCGACATGGCGGCGATGCTCAACAACTTCCCGATGATGCTCCAGTTCGACCGCAAGGTCTTTCTCAGCCAGGCCGGCACCGTCCTCGGTAAACCCTCTGTCGGGCCGCAAAGCGCCGCCACCTACCCCGGCATCGCCAAGTCGATCAACGTCGGCATGGGGAAAATGGCCGTCGACATGGGGTACGCCCCGGTCGGCACCCCGCTGGAAGAGGCGGGCAAGATGATGTGGTCAGGGAACTTCTTCGGCATGTGGGTCCCCCCCAACATGGACCAGAGCTCGGCCTTCTTCGGCGAGGTGACTTCCTTCATCACCCTGAGTCACGCCATCAAGAGCAATAAGGCCTATACCGGCGACGCCTGCTACTCCTGCCACTTCACTGCCGCCGAATACAGCGGCGCCACGGCCGGGATCAAGTACCTGAGCTTCGCAAACCTCGGCTACCCCGACCGCGATGGCAACGGCCGCATCGACCCGATGTACGACCGGGTACTGGGGGCCGAGATCTGCGGCGACGCCATCGACAACGACGGCGACGGCAAGATCGACTGCTCCGATAGCGACTGCGCCGACAGCTCCCTGTGCGCCGTCGGCAGTGAAACGATCTGCAACGACGGCATCGACAACGACCATGATGGCCTGGTCGACTGCGCCGACCCGGACTGCGCCGGCATCAGTCTGTGCGGCCCCGAAGGGCTCTCCTCCACCTGCAAGGACGGCATCGACAACGATGGCGACGGTCTCATCGACTGCGCCGACCCCGGCTGCGCCAAGAATACGGCCTGCCGGTAGCAGCAACACCCAGGCGGGAGGCCTTCTCCCGCCTGGGTGACTAGCTTTTCATGCAGTCAGGCGGTGCGACAGCCAACCGAGGGAGGATCCCCCTCCCCGAGGGCAAAAAATGAACAAGGAGGTAACCATGATCGCCATGAAAAAGAACACTCTGCTCCCCGGGCTGGTGGCAATCCTCGTCGCCCTGCTGCTGGTCTTCTCGTTCCTGCTGGTCTGCACCAGCGTCCTGCATGCAGCCAAGCCGGCTCCTGCTCCCACCACCGGCGGGGTGCTGACCGGCAAAGTGACCAATGCCGCCACCTTGAAGATCATCGTCGGCGCCACCGTCACCGCCGTCGGGTCTCCCGGCAGCTACAGCGCCGTCACCAACAGCAAGGGGGTCTACTCCATCTCCCTGCCGGCCGGCGACTACCAGATCACCGCCAGGGCGACCGGCATGGCCGACCTGACGGTGGCCCGAACCATCGTCGCCGGCGTCACCACCACCGTCAACTTCGCCCTGACCACCGGCGTCGCCTCCACTCTCCCCCACGCCAGCCGGATCAGCAGCTACAACGGCCCCCAGACCTGCCTCGGCTGCCACGGCACCGCCATCGCCGACCAGGTCTTCGCCTC
>JACZKF010000120.1 GCA_014860175.1 Desulfuromonadales bacterium
GATATTGCTGTCATTTCTGACCATAGCCCAATCCTCCTGAAAAGTGTTTGTCAGTCTTTATTAAATCACAATTCTCCTTCCCTGCAAGCACAGCTGCACCGGTGGGAGACGCGATCGTGGTCCACCGAAGGGGCGAGCCACGGTGTCACCAGCAAAGGAGCGGGCCGGAAGCCGAAACGGCAACGGCCCGGCAGAAACCTGCCGGGCCGTTGCCGTTTCGGGAAGCTGGTGCTTATTGGCGGTTACCGCGGATGGTTTCGAGAATCTGCGGATTCGGTTCGTCTTCGGCCAGGATGACGTGGCAGACGTTGCAGTCGGCGCTGATCACTTCACCGGCGGCCGACTCGTGGCTGCCGTCATGGCAGCGGAAGCAGCCGATGTCGAAATTTTCCCCATGCCCGATGTGATTGACGTAAGTATTCCAGGCGATGTTCATCTCGGGGAAGACGTTTTCCGAGAAGGCCGCCTGAACCCCTCGGATCGCCTGGTCGAGGAGGGCCGGATTCTGGCGTACCAGGTCCGGGTAATTTTTCTGATACCAGGCGTTGAGTTCGGTGGCGATACCGCTCGTGGCCGCCGCACTGGTCTCGTAAGGCTGCTGCACGACCAGCATCGCCTGGCGCTTGATGAAGGGGAGGTTTTTTGGGATCGCCCCCTCCAGCAATTTGCGGTTGATCGCCTCGCTCGGCGGGAGATAGACATGCGACGGGCGGTTGTGGCAGTCGATGCAATCCATCACCCGCACTTCCTGGTCCGGCTGTGGCTCGGCCGACACATTGCTGTTGGTGTAGACAATCTGGGTACCGTCGGGTTTGACCAGAGTCGTTTCAGCGATCTCCATCCGCGTGTGATCGCTGGCCCGGTAGGTGATCTGGTTCTCCGGCGCCACGTGCCAGTGGATGCCGTGTGAACTTCCTGTACGGTCGCCGGCCGAGCCGACCCGCATCAACAAGACGGTGTGCACCGGAGTATTTTGTTCATCCTCCCGGAAGTTTTCCCGTACCACCAGCTTTTCACCATGGAACAGTTCGGGGCGGTGGCACTGCTCGCACGTCTCGCGCGCCGGGCGCAGGCCGTGCACCGGGGTCAGGATGGGCCGCGGGTAGGTGTCGAGAGCGACGGCAAACAGCTGGCGGGCGCCGGAGACTTTCGATTTGACGAACCAGGTGGCGCCGGAGCCGATGTGGCACTCGACACAGGAGACGCGAGAGTGGGGCGATTGCTGGTAAGCCGTATACTCGGGGTTCATCACCGTATGGCAGAACTGGCCGCAGAAAGAAGTCGATTCCATGTAGTGGTAGCCGCGGTAGGCCAGCAGCCCCATGATGAACATATTGACGCCGGTGAGAAAGACGGCGAAGAAGACCAGCTTCCGCATCCGGCTGAATTTGGAGGGGTCGGTGAAGTAGTCACGCAGGTAATCGAGGGTGAAGAGGCGCACCTCCTCTTTCCCCTTGAAGAAAAAGAGGCCGAGGAAGACCAGCACCAGTCCGCCGATAAAGGCGGGGCCGAGCATCATGTAGATGACTGCCCCAACATAGGGGTTCTGGATGTGCCAGATCAGGTCGTAGACGATGGCGCCGACCAGGAATGGCGTGGTGACGGTGACGATCATCGCGCCGATCAGGGAGACCCGGCTCCTGGCGATCCCTCTGGTAAAAGCTCCAATGATGTCAGTCAGATGTCTCATAGATTTGCCCTCTTCTTACCTGGTTGCAATTTCCGGCATTTTTTCTGGAAAAGAAAGTTCACGCCGCCTGAATACCAAGGCACTGCTATTAGCACCGATAACGTTGTTTTGTCAATACTTAACTGTTTGGGTGGTGTTTATGAGAAGCCATTGTCCTCTAAACGTTTGGGGTGACTTAATCCGCAAACAAAAGGCCGCGCCTCCGAAGGAGGGCGGCCGTGGGTTCAACGAATGAAGAGGGTGTTCAGTGCGTCTTCTCTTCCAGGAAAACCGGAATAATTTTATTCATGAAGTAAAAGATAACGAAAGGTGTCATCAGGACCATGAGCGCTCCCCCCAAGCCTTCCTTAAAGGTCTCCATATCATGCGGGATGATCGGCAGATGATAGTGCATGAAACCGGCAAAGCTGAGGGAGAAGGCCTGGCCGCCAATGACGACGTTCCAGCGCATCATGAACACTCCAAAGATGACCAGTACAGCGGCGACAGTAATTCTCTTCACGCTGCGTCCGGGCAGGACCATCAGGAGGAAGGGGAGCGCATTGCCTATCGTGTACTGCAAAATGAAGATCTTGAAGAAATCCCGCTCCATGATGACTTCGCGCAGGATATCCCACGATTTAACCTGGGTGTAGCCGCGGAAGATCAGATCGAGGATCTCCAGAGTCAGCGCCGCGATCATGAAGTACATCAGGTAATTGGCGACCATTTTGACTTCAAATTCTTCGGCCCCGCGCAGCTGCTCCACGGTGGGAGCGTTCTCTTCATGGGCCCAGCGGGCGATTTTCCGCTTCGCCATCCATTTGCGCAGCTCCTGGGTCACCACATAGCACAGGATACAGAGAGCGATGCCGGAGACGACGGCCGAACAGATGAAGATGACCGGCATCAGGGGGGTCATCCACAGGGCGTTGGCCTTGACCGAGCCGAAGATGAAGCCGGCGTAGCCGTGCAGAAAGCAGGCGACGGGGATGCCGATGCCGGCCAGGACGGTGACCGCCCGGTGGTCTTTGTGCAGCGCTTCCTCGCTGATGTCCCAGGCGCCCAGGGTCAGCATGGAGAAGAGCCGCAGCCGCAGGGTATTGGCCATCGAGCGGGTCGGCATGGCCTTGAGGGCCTGGGCCGTCTCGACAAAATGTCGGCGGTAGACGAACCAGATCTCGGCGCCGACGATGCAGGCATAGGTCATGAAAACGATGCCGAAGGCGGAGATCGCCGAGGAGAAATGGGGCGTCATCAGGACATGGATGCCGCGCAACGGCTGCTGCAGATGCAGCATCAGCGGCAGCATCGCCACCGGCAGCAGGGCGAAAGAGAAAACCAGGGAAAAACGGGCGATTTCCCGCAGCTGTTTGACCCCGAAGACATGATAGAGGGAAGAGAGGACGAAAGCGCCGGCGACCAGACCGGTCATGAAAGGGTACATGACGATCTGGATCGACCAGTAGACATATTCGTTGGGCAGGACGAACAGCTCCTTGATCGTCCAGGCTTCGCCGTGTACGTGTACAATTTGCGCCAGCTGCTCCACCATGGTTAGCGCACCTCCGAGGCAAGGCCGATATAGAAGGCCTGTGGCTTGGTTCCGAATTCGTCTTTCAGGACCCCGACGCGATCATTCATGATGATCTGGGTGACCGGATCGTTGACATCGCGAATGTTGCACATCTTGCGGGCGCCGAAAGGGCAGGCGTTGACGCAGGCCGTCTCCAGTCCTTTGGTGATCCGGTGATAACAGAAGGTGCACTTGTCGGCCACCCGGTGTGTGGGGTGGAAAAACCGGGCGGCAAAGGGACAGGCCATGATGCAGTAGCCGCAGCCGATACACCAGGAGCGGTCGACCAGCACCACCCCGTCGTCGGTCTTATAGGTGGCACCGACCGGGCAGACCTGGGTGCAAGGGGGGGTCAGGCAGTGGTTGCAGAGTTTGGGGACGAAAAAGGCCTTGCCGACATTGGCCGGATCGACCTCTTTGAGTTCCCCCAGCCCCATGTCGATCTTGGAGTCGATGAACCCATGCAGGGCCCCCTTGGGGCTGTCGACATACCGGCGATCATCCTTGGTGTAGACGTAACGCTCGACCCAGGTGCGGGTGACGTTGGCATCGAGAGGGATGTCGTTCTCCGTTTTGCACGCCTTCACACAGAAACCGCAGCCGACGCACTTGTGAGTATCGATCAGGAAGGC
>JACZKF010000121.1 GCA_014860175.1 Desulfuromonadales bacterium
CCCGAAGGGTATCGGCGCGGGCGGTGACGGCCAGAGCGTTGATCGCCCAGAGGGGGTGCAGCCGCCGGGCCCCCTGACTGCGTAAATAGGCACGGGCCTGCTGCTGGGTCCGCTCCGCCGTCGCCTTGAGGGCTTTGATCATCCGGCGGCGGTGCTCTTTTTGATGGCCGGCGGCGCCAGGGGGCAAAGCGGCCTTTTCGCCCCAGCGGATGATGACGGGCAGTTCCGTATGGTCGGACGCCGTCGCCAGCGTTTGGAGCAGATCCGCCGCCAACACCCGGGAGGGGGGTGCGGCCTCGGCAGCGCCGGTCAGGAGCAGAAACAGAACCGGCAAAATTGATGGGGAGCGCCAGACAGACATCGCAATTATTCCACGGTAAGGTGTTCCATGCGGGTGTCGCCGAAAACCACCGTCACCTGGTCCCCGGCCTTGATGTACTGACCGGGGTTGGCAAACATGATGAAATAGTGCTTGCCGGCAACCGGAGCGTTATTGGTCGGACGCAGCGGTCCGACTTTGGCCGGCGCCGGCACCAGAAACCGGGCGCCGCTCGCCTCGTGAAGCAGGTAGGGTTTGATCTGCCGATCGAAGAAAGCGATGGCCCGCTCGGGATCGGTGGCCCGATAGCGAAAATCGAGCAGATATCCCCCCGCCGAGAGGCGGATGGCGACGATCTCGATCCCCAGCTTCTCCTCGGCCGTCTCTTCCCGCACCTGGGCGTCCGGGGTCGGGGGGGGAACCTCCCGGGCTGCGCAGCCGACAACGGCCAGGCTGAGCAGAAAAAGACAGAGCCAGGGGCAAACCAGCCGACGCTGGAGTCTCAACGGAGTCATCTTGTTACCTGTGAGGCCTGCGGGAAAACGGGTGCGACGCCAATGCGGCACACCCGTAATTCACTGCTTTACCCTTGCCGAGTTACCACTTCCCGGCGACGGGCCGGTCGCCGTTCTGGCCGAAAATGAACACCGCATCGGTGCCGGCGTCCCAGCTATCGTTGCCATTGAGGTCGAGGTACCAGCTGCCTTGGCGGAAGACGCCGACCTTGTCGTCGCCGTCGCCGTTCCAGTCACCGACCACCGGGATGTCCCCGGCCTGACCGAATTGGAATACGAGGTCAACTCCGGCATCCCAGCTGCCGTTGCCGTTATCGTCGACGTACCAGGTGCCGTTGCGGAAAACCGCGATGGTCGCCGGGTTACCCAAACCGCCACCACCGGTCACCGGGATATCCCCGGCCTGACCGAAGCTGTAGACGGTATCGATTCCGGCATCCCAGACCCCGTTGCCGTTGCTGTCAAGGTACCATTTCCCGGCGCGGAAGACACCCATTTGTTCGGTGCCGTCGCCGTTCCAGTCGCCGACCACCGGCAGGTCTCCGGCCTGACCGAAATTTCTGACCAGGTCGATGCCGCTGTCCCAGGCGCCGTTGCCATTGGCATCCAGATACCAGGTGCCGGCGCGGAAGACGCCGATCTGATCGGCACCGCTGCCGTCGAAGTCGCCCCTGACCGGCAGGTCGGTGGCCGAACCGAAGCTGGGGTAGGCGAGATCGAGGGCAGAGTCCCAGGCGCCGTTGCCGTTGGCGTCCAGATACCA
>JACZKF010000122.1 GCA_014860175.1 Desulfuromonadales bacterium
CACCGCCCCCTGACCGAAGAACCCCATGGTGCGGGCGATCAGCTCGCCATCCTTGGAGGCGCTGATGAGGATCTTCGCCCCCGGCCCACGGTAGCCCCGCACCATCAGCAGCAGCTGGTCGTGCCAGAAGGCGAGGATGACATGCTCCCCTTGACGCCAGCTGGCCTGGGGCGACTCTTCGCCGAGGGTCTCGATCCGCAGCAGGGCGTGCAGCAGGCGGATCACCCCGGCGGCCAGAGGGGGGAGCAAGGCGAGCAGCAGACGGTCGGACATCCTGGTTTTCATGCCGAGTCCTGGAACTGCATTTCATAGAGCCGGCGGTAGAGGCCGTTTTGCTGCAGCAACTCCTGGTGCCCTCCCATCTCCCGAATTCGCCCTTCTTCCAGCACCACAATCAGGTTGGCGTGCATGATAGTCGAGAGGCGGTGGGCGATCACAAAGGTCGTCCGGTTTTTCATCAGGTTGGCCAAGGCCTGCTGCACCATCGCCTCGCTTTCGGTATCGAGCGCACTGGTCGCTTCATCCAGCAGCAGCACCGGAGCATCGCGCAGCAGAGCCCGGGCGATGCTGATCCGCTGGCGCTGTCCCCCCGACAGCCGCGAACCGCGATCGCCGATCAGAGTCTCGTACCCCTGCGGCAGTTCCTTGATGAATTCGTCGGCATAGGCCTGGCGAGCCGCTTCGATGACCGCCTCGTCGGAGGCCCCTTGACAACCGTAGCGGATATTGTTGGCCACGGTGTCGTTGAACAGAAAAGTCTCCTGGTCAACCAGGGCGATATTTTTCCGCAGGCTGGCCAGAGTGATCTGCCGCAGGTCGACCCCATCGATGAGGATCGCCCCCTGTTGCGGGTCGTAGAAACGGGTGAGCAGGCCGACCACCGTCGACTTGCCGGCGCCGCTCGGCCCGACCAGGGCGATGACCTCCCCGGAGCGGGCGGTCACCGAGAAGTCGAGCAGGACCTCCTTGTCCCCATAGGAGAAGGTCACCCGGTCAAAGCGCACCTCTCCGCGGGGGCGGTGAAGTTCCTGGGCGTCGGCCGCATCGGTGATGGTCGGCGGCTGGTCCATCACTTCAAACACGCGCTCGGCAGCCCCCATCGATTTCTGGATGGTGTTACTGACCTTGGTCAGCTTCTTCACCGGCCCGTACATCATGCCGACGGCCAGGGCGAAGGACATCAACTCCCCTTTGGTAATGGCCCCCGAGAGCACCCGGTGGATGCCGTACCAGAAAATAGCCGCCAGCCCCAGACCGGCGAGAATCTCCACCACCGGGGCCGCCGCCGAGTCGTACTTGAGCACCTTGCGGGTGAAGCGATAGAAGCGCTGGTTTTCATCCCGGAAGCGGAGGTTTTCCTGGTTTTCGGTCCCGAAGGCCTTGATCACTTTGATACCGGCGAAGGTCTCTTGCAGGATACCGGTCAGATTGCCCATGGTCACCTGCCCACGGCGGGTATTGTCCTTGATGCGCCGGCCGATGATGTTGGCCGGGACGACCATCACCGGCAGCACCAGAAAAGCGAGCGTGGCCAGCCGCCAGTCCTGGTAGAAAGCGAGGGCGGTCAGACCGACCAGAGTGAAACTCTCGCGCACCCCGTCGACCAGGACGTCGGCCGCCGAGCGCTGCATGATACCGACATCGTTGAGGATGCGCGACATCATGGTGCCGGTGCTGGTGTGTCCGTAATACCCCATCGACAGGGAAAGAGAGTGCTCGTACAGATCGTTGCGCAGATCTTGGATGACCAGCTGCCCAGCCGTTTTGATCAGGTATTCCTGAATATAGCGCCCCACCCCTTTGGTCACCGCAATGGCAATGATCACCACGGGAACCAGATTGGCCAGCAGGTAGTTGCCGGCATCGAGGACCTTGTCGATCAGCGGCTCAATCAGTTTGGCAATGGCGACATCGGTCCCGGCGACCACCAGTGAGGCGGCCATCGACAAGGCGATGCGCCAGACGTAGGGGCGTGAATAGGAGAGCAGCCGTCGGTAGATTCTGCCTGCTTGGCTTTTCACTGATCAGCCTGTCCGAGCGTTTTCTGGCTCAGCGCCGAAGCGATGGCGGCCACCCGCTGCGAGCACCCTTTTTCCCCCATCCGCCGGCGGATCGTCCCGAGCCCGGCGCGGACCTGCCGGTTGTATTCCGGGTCGTGCAGCAGCCGCAGGATCTCGGCGCAGAGCGCCTCCGGGGTAGCCTGCTCCTGGATGAACTCGCGCACCACCGGCGCCCCGGCGACAATATTGGCCAGACTGATGTGGGGAACCTTGACCAGGCGGCGGCCGATGGCGTAGGTGAGCGGCGACATCTGGTAGACGACAGCCATCGGCGTCTCGACCAGCGCCGTCTGCAGAGTCACCGTGCCGGAGACGCAGAGAACGGCGTCACAGGCGTTGGCGACATCGTAGATACGATCGTCAACCAGAGTGACCGGCAGCTTTTTTTCCGCCAGAGGCGCCTCGAACATCTCGGCCGGCAAGGAAGAGGCAACCGGCAGCAGGAACTGAACTCCGGGCAGCGCCACCGCCAGTTGCTGCGCCGTTTGCAGAATCGTTTCCAGGATGTAACGGATTTCGTTGCGCCGGCTGCCGGGGAAAAGCCCCACCACCGCTCGCCCGGGGTCGAGACCGAGCCGCCGCAGGTACGGCTCGCGCCCGATCTGCACTTCGACCTCATCGAGCAGGGGGTTGCCGACATATTCGACGTCGATCTGGTGCCCCCGATAGAATGCTTCCTCGAAGGGGAAGATCACCGCCAGTTTGTCGACCACCTGGGCGATCTTCCTCACCCTCCCCTGCCGCCAGGCCCAGATCTGCGGGCTGACATAGAACAGCACCGGCACTCCCGCGGCCTTGGCCACCCGCGCCAGGCGCAGGTTGAATTCCGGGAAATCGATCAGGATCAACAGATCAGGGCGCTGGGCCCCCTGCAAAATCTGCTTCATCCGCCGGAAAGCCCGCCAGATCACCGGAAAATGACCGACGACCTCGACCAGCCCCATGACCGAAATGCTCTCCCCGGGGATGAGGATTTCGCATCCGGCCTCGGCCATTCGGCTGCCGCCGATGCCGAAAAAAGAGAGATCCGGATCGACCTCGCGTGCCGCCCGGATCAGATTCCCCCCATGCAGATCACCGGAAGCTTCACCGGTCACGATCAGAGCGCGACGGGATTTCTTTGCGTTGGACATATGTGTTTGCACCTGTAGCGGGACGGCCGGCCGTCCCCTACCCTTTGGCGGTCGCTTCGAGCAGCGCGGCGCATACCCGGTCGATCTGGGCCTCGGTCAGTTCGGGGTACATCGGAAGAGAAAGGACCGAGGCGGCGGCTTGCTCCGCAACCGGGAAGGAGCTGGCGGCGAAAACGTCGCGGTAGACCTCCTGCCGGTGCAGCGGGATCGGGTAGTAGATCGCCGAGGCGATGCCGGCGGCGGCCAGCGCCTGCTGGATCGCTTCCCGGCGCTCGGCGCGAATGGTGTACTGGTGAAAGACGTGCACCCCCTTACCGTCTTCGACCGGGGGGGTAACGCCACGGCCGGCCAGCCGCTGCGTATACAGGTGGGCATTGCGGCGGCGCTGGCGGTTGTAGTCGTCGATCTGCTTGAACTTGATCCGCAACACCACCGCCTGCAACTCGTCCAGGCGGCTGTTGTAGCCGATCACCGAGTGATGGTAACGCTCCCGGCTGCCGTGATTGGCCAGCACCCGCAGCTGGGTCGCCATCTCGTCGTTGTCGGTGATCACCATTCCGCCGTCGCCGTAGCAGCCGAGATTTTTACTGGGGAAGAACGAGAAGCAGCCCAGATCCCCCCAACTGCCGGTCTGCCGCCCCTGATAACTGGCGCCGAACGATTGGGCGCAGTCTTCGATGAGTTTGAGCTGGTGGCGGCGGCACAGTTCGACGATCGGCACCAGGTCGGCCGGCTGGCCGAACAGATGTACCGGCATCACGGCTCGGGTACGGGGGGTGATGGCGGCCTCGATGCGCGCCGGATCGAGATTGAAGGTCTGCGGGTCGATATCGACGAAAACCGGCCGCGCGCCGACATAGCTGATCGCCTCGGCGGTGGCGATAAAGGTGAAGGGGGAAGTGATGACCTCATCCCCTTCGCCGATCTCCGCCGCCCGCAACGCCAGATGCAAGGCATCGGTGCCGGAGGCGACGGCGATGGCATGGCGCACCCCGCAGTAACCGGCGATCTCCTCCTCCAGGGCCCGCACGTTCGGCCCGAGGATGAAGTGCGCACTGGAAAAAACTTGCTGAAAACCTTTCTCGATATCGGCTCGCAGCGTTTCGTACTGCCCCTTCAGATCGACCATCGGAATATTCATCGGGTGCTGACCTCTCTTGCTTTAGACAGACGGGATAGGACTTCCAGGCCATCAAAAAATGCCCAGATGCAAGGCGCCCGGAATCCTGGAGCAATAAGGCGTACCGGAAGGTACGTCGTTGACGAAGGATGAAGGCGACGCCGCAGATGGGCGTTTTTGATCGGCCCTTAGGGCTAAAGTTTGCGATTGATTTCGAGCGCCAGTTCCAGAGCCCGCTTGCCGTCTTCGCCACTGACCACCGGTGGCGTACCGTGGCGAACCGCGGCGACGAAGGCGCGGATCTCCTCCAGCAGGGCGTCGCCCTGGGCAAAGCTCTTCTCTTCCATGGTCACCTGCGGCAGGCCAGGGATCGGGTAGCCGTCCCCCCCCTTGCGCAAGATGGCGATCTTGCGCTGCTGGTAGTCGATGGAGATATAGGCATCGTCCTGGAAGATGCGGATCTTGCGCATCGCCTCCCGGCTGGCCCGGCTGGCGGTGACATTGGCAACGCAGCCGTTCTCGAACTGCAACCGGGCGTTGGCGATGTCGACTTCGTCGCTGAGTACCGGCACCCCGACCGAATGGACCGACGCCACCGGCGAGCCGACGATATTCAGGATGATGTCGATGTCATGGATCATCAGGTCGAGAACCACATTGACGTCGGTACCACGGGGTTTGAAGGGGGCCAGGCGATGCGATTCGACGAATCTGGGGTTGCGGATCACCCCCTGCAGGGCGAGTACCGCCGGGTTGAAGCGCTCCAGATGGCCGACCTGGAACACCAGCCGCCGCTCTGCCGCCAGGCCGATCAACTCATCCGCTTCCGCCACCGTCTGGGTGATCGGCTTCTCTACCAGCACGTGCAGCCCAGCCGCCAGGCAGTCGCGGGCGATCGGATAGTGCAGTTGGGTGGGGACGACGATGGAGACCAGATCGACCAGTTCGAGGAGCGGGCGGTAGTCGGTGAAGGCGGCGGTGCCGATCTCGGCCGCCACTTCCGTCGCCCGCTCGGCGCTGGCATCGGCGACGCCGACCAGCTCGACTTCTTCCAACGCCGCATATTTCTGGGCGTGGAAGCGCCCCAGGTAGCCGACTCCGATGACCGCCGCGCGCAGTTTCTCCGCCATTGTCTCCTACCCCTTTAGCGGGCGATTCCCCGCTCACTGTTGCGGATGAAATCGGCGAAGGCGCGAGTTTCGGCATCGTCCGCGAGCTCGCTGTCGATCCGCTCCAACGCCTCCTCCAAGCGTAACCCGGAGCGGAAAATAAGCCTGTAGGCCTTCTTCAGGGAGCGGATCGTCTCTTCGCTGAAGCCTCGCCGCTGCATGCCGATCACGTTCAGTCCGATGGTTTTGGCCCGATCCCCCTGGGCGATGGTGAACGGCGGGATATCCTGGGTTACCATC
>JACZKF010000123.1 GCA_014860175.1 Desulfuromonadales bacterium
CCTCAGCCCCTTCGCGCAGGGCGACCCGCACGCAGTCGATAGCGGTATTGCCGCCGCCGACGACGACCACTTTCTTGCCCATGCCGGTCGGGAGCCCCATGTAGGCTTCGCGCAGGAAATCGATGCCGCCGCGCAAAAAGCCTTTGTACCCCTTGTCTTCCCCCTCGACCCCCATCGGCTTTGACCGGTGGGCGCCAGGGGCCAGGAAGACGGCATCGTACTTCTGTTTCAGTTCGGCCAGCGAGATGTCTTTGCCGACGCGGGTGTTGTAGTTGATCTTCACCCCCAGGGCGCTGATGATGTCGATGTCGCGCTGCAGGGTGGGACGAGGCATCCGGTAGGCGGGGATGCCGACGGCGATCATGCCGCCGCCGAACCCTTCCGGCAGAGCTTCGTAGATGGTGACCGGATACCCTTCCAGGGCCAGGTAGTTGGCCGCCGCCAAGCCGGCGGGACCGGCCCCGACCACGGCTACCGTCTTCTCCTTGCGGGGCTTGGGCTGCATCGGCGGGGCGTGATGGTGCTGCCACTCGTAATCGGAGGCCGAACGCTTGAGGGTCATGATGCTGATCGGCTCATCGACATTCTTGCGCCGGCAGGCGGTCTCGCAAGGGTGAGGACAGACCCTGCCGCAGACCGAAGGGAGTGGCATGTTCTCCCGCACGGTGGCCAGGGAGTGATCGAAGCGAAATTCCTTGATCGCCTCGACATACCCGGGGATATCGATATGGGCCGGACATTTGTCCATGCAGGGGGCGGTAAGCTTTTCCAGGTAGGCCCGGGCCGGCCGGGGGGAGCGCTGGCCGTGGATGTAGGCCAGATAGTCGCCGCGGAAGTGCTTGACGGTATCGAAGACCGGGATGGCGGAGGTCATGCACAGGGTGCATTTGCAGCTTTGCAGCAAGGCGGCCAGATCTTCGATCACCTGCAGGTCTTCTTCCCGCCCGTGACCGGTGACGATGCGGCTCAAGGTGTCCTGCAGCACCCGGGTCCCTTTTTTACCGGGGGTGCACTTGGCACAGCAATACTTTTCCTGCACCCGGGTCATGTATTCGGCCGCCATGGCGACCATGTCGACGTCGCGGTCGAAAACGATCAGGCCGTCCCACCCCATGAAGGCGGTAAGGGGGCGCTGGCCATCGAAGGTGAGGGGGAGGCGGAAGGAGGGGGTTTGGACCTCGCCATCCTGGCGATTGTCGACCACCTTTCTTCCCCAGCTGGAAAAGATAACTTGAGTCAAATGGACCTCCTCGGGGTTCCGCCAGTCCTTGCCGGAGAAAACGGAAAAATCCCTGAAAAAAGGGAAAGACATGGCCGGAGCTGGCGTTGTCTCTCCCTATTTTGTATACAGTATGCACGTTAATAGCATAAAGGTTAATGGCAAATCAAGGGGAAAGTTGCCCTTCGCACCTTCGTTTGCAACAAACAACTGTTTGGAATGACGTATTAATTTACTCGCGGCGGGGAGCTTCCGGGAACTCCGGAAACGAGGTGATGATCTGCCAGCTGCCGCTTTGGAACCGCTTGCCGGGGAGATATTCCCACTCCAGGCGAAAGCGGTGGGTGCGCACCGTCGTTGACGGGAGGCGGTAAAATTCGGCAATGCTCCAGGTGATCATCCGCCTTGGCTCCGGCAGATAGTCGGCCGATTCCAGGCGCACGTCGGTAATGTGCAGGTCGGCGTCATCCATCTGGCGGCGAAACTCCTCCGCCAGCTCGGGCGAGAAATGCCGGGCGGCTTCGGGGATGTCGAGCCAGCGCAGGCGATCGGCAAAATCGTCATGGGCCGGGAGGAGCTGCTGCTCGGGCTGGTAAGGGAGCGCGCAGCCGGTCAGCAGGCAAACAATCAATAACTGGAGCAGCAGGCAGCAGGGGCGCAGCATGGTAACCTTCCTTGCGGCTAGGGTGTTTCGGGATAAACTGATCGTTGAGTGGAGGTGGCATTGAAAAAAATCGAAATCTACACCAAGGGGTACTGCCCCTATTGCCGGCGGGCCAAGGAACTGCTGGAACTGAAAGGGGTCGAGTTCATCGAGTACGATGTCGGCGCCGACCCGGGCAAAGAGGCTGAAATGCGTCGCCGTTCTGGCCGCCAGACGGTTCCCGAGATCTTTGCCGACGATGAACTGCTGGGTGGCTGCGACGACCTCTTCCAGCTGGAGGAAAGGGGGGAGCTGGACGCCCGTCTCGGCCTGGCCGGAGAGTAAGCCGGGAAGGGGCTCTTTCTAGCTCTCCCGGATGGTCGCCAGCAAGGCCAGTGCCAGTTCGACTTTGCCAAACGGGGGCATCAGGTACCAACCCCCGACACGGCCCCGCCCCGCTTCGATCAACTCCCTGGCAATTGCCAGCCCTTCGTTGATCCCCTCGTCACCACGCTTCCCCCGCATGCGCTGCCGTACAGCTTCCGGCAGGACGATTCCCGGGACCTCGTTGTGCAGGAATTCGGCGTTGCGTTCACTCACCAGCGGCAGCACTCCGACCAGAACCGGAATCCCCAGCGCCGAGGTGCGCGTCAGCAGCCGCTCGAGAATCTCGGCATCGTAGACTGGTTGGGTTTGCACGAACCGGGCCCCGGCGGCGATCTTTTTTTCCAGGCGCCGCAGTTGTCCGTCGATGGACGGCAAGTTGGGGTTGAAGGCGGCGCCGGCGAGAAACCGGGTACATCCTTCGAGCGGGCTACCGAGCAGACTGCGGCCGTTGTTCAGGGCCGAGATCAGCTCCAGCAGGCCGACGGAGTTGAGGTCAAAAACGCTGGTCGCCCCCGCCTCCCCCCCGACCGAAGCCGGGTCGCCGGTGACCGC
>JACZKF010000124.1 GCA_014860175.1 Desulfuromonadales bacterium
GAATTAATATTAACCTTCTGGTGCAGGGGGATAATCCGCTGCCCGTCACCATTGGGCGAGTCTACCGCCTGTTTCGCAATCTCGACCTGGACGAGCCTGGGGACCTTACCGCCGCCTTGATTGACTGGATCGATTCGGGAGACGACGAATACAGGATATTACGGTTGCCCGATGAGCAGGATATCAATGTCACCGGGGCGGAAACCGCCTACTATGAGCGGCTGGAAAATCCCTATCGAGCCAAGAACGCACCCTTTGATTCTCTGGATGAACTCACCTTGGTGAGGGGTTTCACCCCAGAGGTGTTGCAGAAAGTTGCCCCCTATCTGGCCGTCTTCGGCAACGATAAAATCAATCTCAATACGGCGAGCGCCGAAGTCCTCATGGCCGCCGACGATATGATTGACCGAAGCGCGGCGGAAGAGATCCTCTCCCGCCGATTGGACCAACCCTTTGAATCCCCAAGCGAGGTAACGACGATTCCGCGCTTGGATACGCTGCTTCATGCAAATTTCGCCGTAAAAAGCTCCATGTTCCAGATCACTGCCGACGCGGCAGTAAACGATGGGACCAGAAGAGCTGTCGCCGTGGTCAGCAGCGACGGGAGAAAAGTCCACTACATGAAAGTCGACTGAAACATATGGAAAAACGTCATATTGGCATCGACATCGACGACCGGCTGGTCCGGGTGGCGATCATCTCCCAGGACCGGGAGGCGCTGATCGCCGTCGGCAAGCGGGAGGTCACCGATCCGGCAGAGATCCCCGCCGCCCTTCGAGAGATGATCGGCGACACCCGCATCTTCAGCGACCGGCTGGCCGCCGCGCTGCCGGCGGTGGAAGGGTTCGTCCGCCACCTGAGCTTCCCCTTCGCCGAACCGCGCAAGATCGAAGCGGCTCTGCGCTTCGAACTGGCCGCTCAGATCCCGATCACCATCGATGAGCTGACCACCGACTTTCAGGCCCCGGTGGCGCAGGCCGATGGAGAGAACCGGGTGACGGCGGTGGCGGTGCGCACAGCGGCCCTGGAGAGCTTCCTGCGGGTCTTCGACAGCTCCGACATCCCGCTGCATATCCTCGATCTCGCCCCTTTCGCCCTTGCCCGCGGCCTGAAAGAGCATCTCGGCGAGGCGATTCTGGTGCACCTGGCGGCCAGGGAGTCGACGGTCTGCCTGGTCAGCGACGGCCGGGTGCTCGACTATCGGCTGCTCCCGGCGGTCGTTGACGCTCAGGCGCCCCAGACCGCCCGCCTGCTGCTGCGTGAGGCGACCGCCTTGCAGCGCGAGGGGGGGCGGCGCGACCTGCCGCTGATGCTGATCGGCGCCGGCGCCACCGCGCCGCTGCTGGAAGAGCTGCGCCAGGCCGGCGGCCGGGCGCAGATCCCCGGCATCTTCGTCGAAGGGAAGGCGATCGAGGCTGAATTCCTGCCGGCGGTGGCGCTGGCCCAGCGCGCCAGCCTCTCGACCAAAGAGCGGGAGATCAATTTCCGCCGCGGCCCCTTCGCCCTGAAAAACGAGTGGACCGCCCTTAAGCGGGATCTGATCGCCGCGGCCGTGGTTGTCGTGCTCGCCCTGTCGGCCATCGCCGGCGCCAGCTGGCTCAATTACGCCCACAAGGCCAATCGGGCCGAGACCCTCAATCAGGAGATCGCCAAGACCTTCCGGGCGACCTTCCCCGGTGCGCAGCCGCAAGTCAACCCGGTCCAGCAGATGCAGAGCAGGATCCGTGAACTGCGCGAGCGGGGGCGAATGGTGGGGGCCGGCCAGCAACGCACCCCCCTGGCGGTGCTGCTGGAGATCTCCCGCAGCACGCCGGAGTCGGTCATCCTCGATGTGCGCGATCTGAGCTATACCCCGGAGTCGGTGCGACTGGAGGGGGTGACCTCCTCCTTTGATGCCATCAACCAGATCGCCCGCAGCCTGGAACAGTCGGCCCTGTTTTCCGAGGCCCAGATCGCCGATGCCAAGATCAGCCTTGACGGATCCCGGGTCGATTTTCGCCTGACCCTTGTCTACCGGGGGGGAATGGAGCAGTGATGACCTTGCCACAGATCAACCCACGCGAGCGCCTGGCCCTTATCGTCGGCGCCCTGGTGGTCCTGATGACGGTACTCGTCATGGGGGTGATCCTCCCCTACCGCGCCGCCATGGCCAACCTGGATACCCGTATCGCTTCGCGCCAGCAGCAGGCCCAGGAGATCCAGTCGCTGCGACAGGAATACCTGCTGCTGCAGCGCCAGTTGGCTGAGGCCGAGGCCCGGGCCGCCAAGAGCCGGGATTTTTCCCTCTTCTCTTTCATCGAAAATACCGCCGGCCAGGTGGCCGGACGGGAAAACCTGGTCTACATGCGCCCCCAGGTCGGCGCCACCCAGGACGGCATCCGCGAGGAAGCGGTGGAGGTGAAACTGGAAAAAGTGCAGCTCGACCAGCTGATCCGCTTCCTCCACGCCCTCGAGTCGACGGATGCCTACCTGCAGGTGAAGAACCTGCGGGTGCGTACCCGGTTCGACAACCGGGCGCAGATCGACGCGGTGATGACCATCTCCATGTTCGGGAGAAGCGCATGAAATTTTTCCGCCTGCGCCTGCCGGCCCGTGGCCCGACGGCCGCCCCCCTCTTTACCCGGGCCCGGCTTCGCTCCTACCTGATCGGCCTGGGGCTGCTGCTGGTCGCCTTTGTCGTCGGGATCTACCTTTTCTTTCCGACCCGCGCCCTGCAGGAGCGCATCGAACGGGAAGCGGCCAAGGGGGCGGTCACTCTGACCATGAGCGACCTCGATCTGCTGTTCCCGCCAGGGCTGCGGGGGACCGAAGTGACCGTGCAGGTCGCCCCCTCCTACCGTCAGAGCTTCGAGATCAACCGGGTCGCCGTCCGCCCCCTGTGGAGCACCCTGTTCGGCACCGACCCAGGCATCGCCTTTCAGGCCCAGCTCCTCGGGGGTGAACTCGCCGGCCAGGCCCGCAAGAGGGGATCGGTGGTGGCTCAGGCCCGGGGGATCACCTTCGCCGAGCGCCCGATCACCGGTTCTCTCATTGAGGTTGCCGGCACCTTGACGACGGGGCAATTCACCGGCGCCGTCCCGCTGACCGCCGGCACCGACAGCCGCCTGGAACTGACCCTCGACCAGGCCCGGATCAACGGCATGGAGGGGCTGGGGGTCGCCAACGGCACCCTGAATATCGGCCAGATCGTCCTGCGCGGTGAAGGGAAGGGGAACGCCTTTCGCATCGACGAGCTGGAAGCCCGGGGGGGTGACTTGCAGCTCTCCGGCAGCGGCTCGCTGCTGGTGGGGCAGCCGTTCGAACGCAGCCGGCTCAACCTCAACCTGATCCTGACCCCGGCCACCGGTATCGATCCCGCCCTGCGGGATCTGCTCGAGCTGTTCGCCACTGCCGGCACCGACGGCAGCTACCGCCTGCGCCTGGGCGGCACCCTGGCCAGCCCGATCTTCGCCAAATAGAGGGATCCCATGCACCGCACCCTGCTGACGTTGCTGCTGCTGCTGCCGGCAGCCCCGCTTGCCGCCCTGGAGATTACCCCTTTCCGGGTCACCAACCAGACACCGCTGGTCCAGATTTTTGGCCTGCCACCGGCCGCTGGCGGGCAGACGCTGGAGACCGGCCGCAGCGAACTGCTGCTGGCCGTCGATGTCGCCAGTCACTTCACCAACAACAGCCGAGGGGACGAATCGATCGTTCTCGACGGGGAAACCTATCGCTATACTCTGGCGCTACGGCGCGGGCTTAGCAGTGGTCTGGAGGTCGGCGTGGAAATCCCCTGGGTCGCCCATAGCGGCGGCTTTCTCGACGGGTTCATCGAGGGGTGGCACGATTTCTTCGGCCTCCCCCAAGGGGGACGCGACCGGGCTCCTCGCGACCAGCTGTTTTTTGAATACCGGGAAAATGGTGCCGTGGAGCTGCAACGGGTAGACAGCGCTGACGGGCTGGGGGATATCCGCCTAACCGCCGCCTGGCCCCTGCGGAAGCGCTCGCCATCGTCGACGGCAGCCGCCCTGCACGCCAGCCTCAAGCTCCCCACCGGCGACAGCGACCGCCTCCTCGGCAGCGGCAGCACCGACCTGGCCCTGGGGGTGAACGCCGACCGCACTTTCCCCTCGTCCTGGGGGGAGTTCGCCCTCTACGGCGGCGGCGGCCTGCTGCTGCTCACCGATGGGGATGTTCTCCCCGACCGCCAGCGCAACCTGGTCGGCTTCGCCACCGCCGGCGGCGCCTGGCGCCCCCTCTCCTGGCTCGCCTTCAAACTGCAGCTCGATGGGCACACCGCTTTTTACGACAGCGATCTCACCGAGCTCGGCGAATCGCTGCAACTCACCGTCGGCGGCACTCTCGACTGGGGGGACACCTCTCTCGATATCGGAGTCGGTGAAGACATCGTCGTCGATTCCGCCCCCGACGTCCTGTTCCACCTCGCCCTGCGCAGCCGCTTCTGAGAAGAGCGCGCCCCAATTGCCTGGCCACGCGGTTGACATCCTTGCCTCGGATGATTAATTTTCTAAGGAAAAAATCTTCAACTCAGCCGCAGATCAACGCAGATCAACGCAGATAAAACCAGAGCTGGAGTTCAGGTTTACATCTGTAGTCATCTGCGTTCATCTGCGGCCAATTCGTCTTTTAGCTTGAGGATGATTTGCGGCTATCATAAGCTGGCCAACTGGAACCTGGAGGGAGCATGCGCAAAGAAGACGACGTGGTTGAGAACGGCCCCGAAGAGAACATCGGCGGGGTGACCGAGGCGGTCCCCGCCCCCGAGGCTGGGCTGGTGCTGGCGACGGAGATTCTCCCCGACGGCCTGCCGATCATCCCCCTGCGCCCCCGTCCGGCCTTCCCTGGACTGCTGGTCCCCCTGTCGATCAGCGGCCGGGAGAAAGTGGCCGCTCTGAGGCGGGCGCTGAAAACCCCCTCCCAGGCCTTGGGGCTGGTGCTGGTACGCGATCCGGACGGCGAAGATACCCCGGAGAACCTGCACCGTGTCGGCGTCGTCGTCAAGGTCCTCAAAGTGGCCCAGGCCGATGAAGAGGATGCCAATTTCCTGGTCAGCTGCCTGGAGCGCTTCACCATCACCCAGGTCATGCGCACCGACCGGGGGCTGTTCGCCGAGGTCCGCTATCACCATGCCCCCGAGCTGTCGGTCAACCCGGAGCTCAAGGCCTATTCGATGGCGATCATCGGCGCCTTGAAGGAGCTGATCCAGATCAACCCTCTCTACTCGGAAGAGATCAAACTGTTCCTCAACCGCTCGAGCCTGGACGACCCGGGGCGGCTCTCCGATTTCGCCGCCAACCTGACCAGCGCCGACGGCCAGGAGCTGCAGAAAATTCTTGAGACGCTGGATGTACGCAAGCGCATCGACCGGGTGCTGGTGCTGTTGAAGAAGGAGCTGGAGGTCTCGCGACTGCAGACACGGATCAGCAAGCAGATCGAGGAGAAGATCTCGACCCAGCAGCGCGAGTTTTTCCTGCGCGAGCAGCTCAAGGCGATCAAGAAGGAGCTGGGGCTGGAGAAAGAGGGGAAGACGTCGGAGATCGAGCGTTTCGAGGAGCGGCTCAAGGGGCTGAAGTTCAACGCCGAGGGGCAGCGGGCCGTGGAGGAGGAGATCGAGAAGTTTCGCCTGCTCGAGCCCAACTCGCCCGAATATACGGTGACCCGCAACTACCTCGACTGGCTCACCATCCTCCCCTGGGGGAAGAACAGCCGTGACAGCTTCAACCTGGAGAAGGCCCGGCGGGTCCTCGACCGCGACCACTACGGGCTGGAGGATGTGAAGGAGCGGATCCTCGAATTCATCGCCGTCGGCAAGATGAAAGGGGACATCTCCGGCTCCATCCTCTGCCTGGTCGGCCCCCCCGGGGTCGGCAAGACGTCCATCGGCCACAGCGTCGCCGAGGCGATCGGCCGCCGCTTCTACCGCTTCTCTCTCGGCGGCATGCGCGACGAAGCCGAGATCAAGGGGCACCGCCGCACCTACATCGGCGCCATGCCGGGCAAATTCATCCAGGCGATGAAGAGCGCCGGCACCGCCAATCCGGTGCTGATGCTCGACGAGATCGACAAAATCGGCGCCAGCTTCCATGGCGACCCGGCCTCGGCCCTGCTGGAGGTTCTCGATCCGGAGCAGAACAGCGCCTTTCGGGACCATTATCTCGACGTCCCCTTCGACCTGTCGCACGTGCTGTTCATCGCCACCGCCAACCAGCTTGACACCATCCCGGCGCCGCTTCTCGACCGGATGGAGGTGATCCGTCTCTCCGGCTACATCCTGGAGGAGAAGGTGGAGATCGCCCGCCGCTACCTGATCCCCAAGGCGCTCACCAACCACGGCCTGAACAAGGGGCAGATCAGCATCCGCAAGGATGCCCTGGCGACCCTCATCGACGGCTATGCCCGGGAAGCCGGGGTGCGCAACCTGGAAAACCGCATCAAGCGGATCATGCGCAAGGCGGCGCTGGAATTCGCCACCGGGCAGACGGAGAAAATCGTTATCGCCCGCAAGGACCTGGTGCGCTACCTGGGGCAGCCGCTGTTCGCCAAGGAGGAGCTGTTCGAGAACGTCCCCGGGGTGGTCACCGGCCTGGCCTGGACCAGCCTGGGAGGGGCCACCCTGCAGATCGAGGCGACCGCCGTGCCGAGCAAGGGGAAGGGGTTCAAGCAGACCGGCCAGCTCGGCAACGTCATGGTGGAGAGTTCCGACATCGCCTACTCCTACACCATGGCCCACCTGGAGTCGATCGGCGCCCCGACCGACTTCTTCGACACCCATTTCGTCCACCTGCACGTGCCGGCCGGCGCCACCCCCAAGGACGGCCCCTCGGCCGGCATCACCATGGCCACCGCCCTGGTCTCCATGGTCACCGGCAAGCCGGTGCGCAAACATCTGGGGATGACCGGCGAGCTCACCCTCACCGGCCGGGTCCTCCCCATCGGCGGACTGAAGGAAAAGACCATCGCCTCCCGCCGCGCCGGGCTGCAGACGCTGATTTTCCCGGAAGGAAATCGCAAAGACTTCGAGGAACTCCCCGATTACCTGAAGGAAGGGCTTAGCGTGTACTTCGTCCGGGAGTTCGACCAGGTGCACCGTCTGGCCTTCCAGGTACCGTAATAGACCGCGTGTTCGCCTGGGTTTCGTAGGGGCGAGGCATTCCTCGCCCTACACCACCGGATCTGACCAAGGGCGACGCATGCGTCGCCTCTACACCTTTTCTCATCTTGCAACAGGAGTGCTTACATGACCGTCGCTGAACTCAAAGCCGCCGCCCTCGCCCTCTCTCCCGAGGAAAAAAAAGCTTTTATTCTCGAAACTCTCCCCGACCTCGCCCGCGAAGGGATGCAGGACCCTTCTTTTCTGATGCAGCTATTTCCGGTCTTCCTCGGCCTTCTCAAAGAGAGCGGCCTCGATCTTCAGCAGCTGATGCAGTTCGCCGCGATGATGAACCCGCCGAAGTAGGTTCCTTTCGATGCAGAACCCGACGATAAAGATGGAGTGCGCCCGGGCTCGGCGCGATCAGCGGTCGGATTTCCCCGGGGAAGTTTTTCCTGCATGGCCCCGCACGATTTCCAGAGCCCTCTCCAGGACAATCCGGTCTGAGATGTCCTTGTCCCGCATCGTCCGCTTGGTAAGCAGCAATCCTTCCAGGTTGACGGTGCGGACAGGAATTCCGTCCAGATCGACGGTTTCAGCATACGGGCGAAGCGTCTCGTAGGTTTCGCCGCAGGCGTTGAGCATGACATCGACCACGAAAACGTCTGCCACGCGGATATTCTCCCCTTCCTCGAACCAAGCCGGATCGATCTCCCTGGCGGCCTGATCGGGAAGGACCATGAGCGCCTCCCTGACACGCGCCCCGGCTTCCCGGGTGGCGGGAACGAGCAGATCGATATCGGTGGTCGCCCGATGATAGCCGTGGGCAAACAGCGCGTAGCCGCCGATCAGAAGGTAATCGACCCCCCGGGCGTTCAGGGATGCGATAAGCATCTTCAGGTCATCGAGAGTCGCCGGGCGGCTAAATTCTTCCACGGGAACGCTCCAAAGCGACTTGCGCCATCCCTGTCGTCAGGCATTTCTCCTGATGCCGATTGGCTTCTTCATGGGTCCGGTAGCGGTAGACCCCCTTCGGGAAAAAGGTTCTGCCACCGGTAGGCAGCCGGTGTATTTCGTCATTGAACCGGGCGCCTTCGGCCAGCAGCTCGCCGGAGGCAGAAAAGACGATCGGGCGTTCTTTGCGGTGGCCGACGATTCTCATTGGGTATCTCCCGGAAGCCTGCATCCGTCCGGAATCATAGCAAAGCCGATCCGCAATGTCGCGGTATTTTCACCCCTAACGCTCTCGACACCCTGATGTGGGGGTAAAGTGATGCCCGGCAAAACCTTCTTCCTCAAAATCACCCTTCTGGAGACTCAACCCAAAATCTGGCGCCGCTTCCTCGTGCCAGCGGACATCACTCTCGACCGTCTGCACGATGTTATCCAGATCGTCATGGGATGGCACGACGCCCACCTGCATGAGTTCCAGATCGGCGGGAAGAAGTTCACCGAATCCCCCGAATTCCCCGAGGACGGCGAGGCGGACGGCCTCTTCAGATTGGGCGATCTGGTCAAGAAAAAAGGGACCGTTTTTCGCTACCTCTACGATTTCGGCGACGACTGGCTCCATGAGATCGTCCTGGAGAGAACTACGGGGACCCGCGGCCCGGAGGAGTCTCCGATCGAATGCCTGGGGGGGGAAGGCGCATGCCCGCCGGAGGACGTCGGCGGCATCCCTGGCTACGAGGAGTTCTGCCAGGTTATGAAGAGCCGACGCGGCGCGCGATACCGGGAGCACCGAGACTGGTTTGGCAGCGACTTTTCTCCCGAGCATTTCGATCTCGGGCAGGTGAACCATGAACTCCTGACCTACCTGCGCTGGTCGCGGCCGCGCCTTTTATTCTGGGATTCTGGGGCCTGAAGGGAGAGAAACCTGCAAAGAAGGGACCTATCCGCCCCCAGCCGGCTCTCCCGTCAACATTCGTCTTTAATGGGAGAAAGGACTAAACTCAAAAAAGAAAATCGACCATATGCAAAAACATGAGACCGTTTTCGACAAATATAAATGGATTTCGACCCGCGGCCCCTCTATAATGCCCTCATCAAAGAAGAAGCCAAAACGACATCTTCTGCTTCTTCATGGTCTTTTTCGACGACCATGAGCGAAATTCGCCCCGCTGAAGGAAATGCAGGAGATTTTGACCATGCGCCTTGAAGTTGCCGAGATCCGCATGTTTCAGGATGCCTTGGTGCCGCACCATTGCCGCCTGGCGGGGTGGGCTGCGCTCGTGGCGGCCCTTGCGGTTAAAGCGCCGGTGCGGAATCTCTCCTGCGTTGCCGACCGGCATGTTCGCGGCAGCCAGAAGATGGAAGGGGATTGGCGCGTTTTCGATAAACGGTATTGGCCGGGCGACACCTTCGCCGACCATCTCACGTTTGCGCTGCGGCACGAGCCGATCGACCTTCTGGTGTTGACGCGCATCCTGAAGTCGCTCCCCCCCCCGGTCGTTGCCGATTATATCCGGAGCGCCCCGACCGGTAAGCCGAACCGCCGGGTCTGGTTTCTCTTTGAATACCTCACGGGTCAGATGCTCGATCTTCCGGACGCCGAGCCTCTGACCGCAATCGATCTCCTCGACCCGGCAGAGTACTTCACCGGCAAGCCGCAGCTTTCAAAGCGCCACCGCGTACGCAACAATCTGCTCGGAGTAGCCGGCTTCTGCCCCCTTCTTCGCCGGACCGAACGATTGAAGGAATTCACGACCGCCAAGCTCGATGAACAGGCCAGACGAACGATCGGCCGGACGGGTGGTCATCTGGTGGCACGCGCGGCCAGCTTTCTTCTGTTAGCCGACAGCAGGGCGAGTTTCGAAATCGAAGGAGAGCGGGCGCCGCGGTCGCGCCTTGAACGCTGGGGACGCGCCATTATGCAGGCGGGCAGACATCCACTCACTTATGAGGAGATCATGCGCCTGCAGGGCATTCTGATCGAAGATACACGTTTCGTTCGCGCCGGGCTCAGAACTGACGGTGTCTTTCTCGGCGAACGGGACCACACGGGGGAACCGTTGCCGGAGTTCATCGGCGCGCGACCGGAGGATCTCCCGGATCTTACGCGCTCTCTGGTGGCGGCCAACGACCGGATGCGAACCGACGAAGTAGAGCCGGTGCTGCAGGCTGCTGTCACCTCGTTCGGATTCGTCTATATCCATCCGTTTCAGGACGGCAACGGCCGCGTGCACCGCTGTCTCCTTCATCACGTGCTGGCAGAACGTAGCTTCACCCCCCCGGGAATGGTTTTCCCTGTGTCATCGGTCATGCTGGATCGAATCGATGTCTACCGCCGTACTCTGCAAAGACATTCGGCATCGCTTATGCCTTTCATCGAATGGCGTTCGACCCCCGACCGGAATGTCGAGGTGCTGAGCGACACGGCGGACCTGTACCGCTATTTTGACTGCACGGAAGCTGCCGAATTTCTCTATGAGTGCGTACAACGAACAATCGAGCACGATCTGCCGCGAGAAATCGATTATCTGCAGCGGCACGACGAGGCGCTCCACCGGATCATGGCATTAGTCGAGATGCCGGACAGGTTGGCCGAAGACCTTCTGATGTTCATCTGGCAAAACAGCGGAAAACTCCCCCAGCGCCACCGCAAACGCGAGTTTGAGGCGCTGACGGATGAGGAGGTGGCGGGGATTGAGGGTGTTGTCCAGGAGGTGTTCGAAGGCTTCGCGGAATCCTGACTCGCAAACCATACTGGCCCAACTCCACCGTTGACGGCCTCTCCTGAACCTGCTAATTTACTCCCCCATGATCATACTCGCTGACAAGACATGCAAAGGCCTTTGGTGGTGGCGGATCTCTTCCAACCGGTCCGCGCGCCCCTGAGCTTTGCGCTGCGGACCTCCGGTCCGCGGCCCGAACTGCACGACTCCGAAGCCGCGGCCCAGCCCGCGGCTTTTTCATTTTCCGAACCATTTCTGAACACGAGGTGAACCAACATGCGCGTCCTGTCCGGCATTCAGCCTTCCGGTTCCCTGCACCTGGGGAACTATTTCGGCATGATGAAGAAGATGATCGAGTATCAGCAGAACGAGGACCTGTTCTGCTTCATCGCCAACTACCACGCCATGACCAGCCTCAGCGACGGCAAGACCCTTGCCCGCGGCACCCTGGAGGCGGCGGCCAACTTTCTGGCGCTCGGGATGGATCCGGAGAAGAGTACCTTCTGGGTGCAGTCGGATCTGGTGGAGGTCCAGGAGCTTTCCTGGATTCTCTCCAACTTCACCCCGATGGGGCTGCTGGAGCGCTGCCACAGCTTCAAGGACAAGACGGCCCGGGGGATCGCCGCCAACCACGGTCTGTTTGCCTACCCGGTGCTGATGACGGCCGATATTCTGCTGTTCAACTCCGATCGGGTGCCGGTCGGCAAAGACCAGAAGCAGCACGTGGAGGTGGCCCGCGATATCGCCATCAAGTTCAACAACGAGTATGGAGAGATCTTTACCGTTCCGGAGGCGGAGATCGATGACAACGTCGCCACCGTCCCTGGTCTGGATGGACAGAAGATGAGCAAAAGCTACGGCAATACCATCGACCTGTTTGTTGAAGAGAACGTGCTGCGCAAGCAGGTGATGCGCATCGTTACCGACCCGACTCCGGTCGAGGAGCCGAAAGACCCCGACAAGTGCAACGTCTTTCAGATCTACCGGCTGTTTCTCGACAAGCTGCAGGAAGAGGCGCTGCGCCAGCGCTATCTGGCGGGCGGGCTCGGGTACGGGGAGGTCAAGCAGGAGCTGTTCGTCGCCGTGCGGGACTATTTCGCCCCTTACGCGGCCCGGCGCCGGGAACTCATGGCCGATCCCGAAGGGCTGCGCCGCACTCTCGCCTTCGGAGCCCAGAAGGCCCGCCAGGCCGGGGGCAGAGTTATGGCCAAGGTGCGCAAGAAGACGGGGCTGGCGTACTGATCGACCCAAATCGGTCAAAAGTCAAGGGTCCAAGGTACCAGATCGGCCCTGGGCCCACTCTGCCCCTTGAACCTTGCCCGGTTATCCATTACCCTTGTTTCGAGTCGCGAACCGAGGAGAGGCGCATGGACGTTTATCGCAGGTGGTTCTGTACCTGTTCCAGCACCCGGGTGGAACTGGCGTATGAAGCGATCGCCGAGGGGGAGACAGACGAACCGGGTGAACCGACCTGCCCGCGGTGCGGCGCCACCCCCTCTTCCGACCCGCGGCGCACGGTCAGCTACGAGGATGTTCCCTTGTTCAAGGACTAGTCCGGGCTCTTTTCCCGGGTGAACAGGACGAACGCCATCGCCGGCCGCCGGCTCGCCTCCCGGGTGACGAACTGGATACTCTCCAGCCGCCATCCCAGGGCGGTCCACTGGTTGAGAAGCTGCTCCAGCACCTCATCGGTCACGGTTGAGGTTTCCACCACCTTGTAGTCGATCATCCAGATCCTCGTTGGCGGCCGGGCAACCCGGCGGGAAGGAAGGGTGAACAGGAATGCCTATCTCCGGCAGTCCGAAAAAGCTGGCCTACGATATTGCCGGAGGGTTTTTCAGCCTCTCCCCCCCCACGCTTCGCCAGTATACGCTGGCCGATCTGAAGACGATCATGCTTAACCTGGCGGTCGTCGCCCGGGAACTGCGCCAGGAGCAGACACTGCAGGATGACGTGATGGCGGTCAAGGCGAAAAACATGAAACTCTCCCGTCTCACTCAGGCCGAAGTGGTTGTCCGCGCTTTTTGCAAAAAACAGCGCCTCCCCCTCTGACCTCCCCAACACACCTCTTTTCTCACTTTCCCGTGCGGCTGCCACCTTCTGACTCGGGCGTGTCCCCCTTTGCCGCGCTATTTAGGCTTGGCAGCAGGGGATTTCCTCGTTGACGAAGCCCTGTTATCAAATGGAGCAGCAATTACCCGATCCGATAAAACAGAGTTCTCACCCATCATCGGTTATTTTTTATCCCGCCGCAATTTCGATGAAATTTCGTGCATATGGAGCGTTTCGATCGACGAAACGCCTAGTTTACTGAAAGTTTTAGGTTGACAGTTATTTAGAACATCGTATTATGTTGCGGAAATTAAACCCCCAAGATAAGGCATAAATTACCACTTTCTGGGGATTCGGTCTAAACAAAAATAAACGCCGGACCATTTCTGGGAGACGCCGGCCCTTCCCTCGGGGCTCGGCGGACTCTGCCGGAGGGAGGTGACAAGGGACTGCAAGCTGCTGCTGGACTTTGCAGACATGTGTCTTTGCAATTTTTGATTGCGATATCGGGCATTTTCGGAGAGAAGAGAGAAGAAAGGAGTAACACCAATGGGACACGGACCCGCAGTAAAGCTGGGGAAAGATAATGCCTCCGCTTACAAGACCCGCATCGGCCTCTGGATGTTCGCCGTCTACACGCTGATCTATGCTGGATTCATTGCCATCAATACCATCAAGCCCTCGCTGTTGGAACTCACCTTCGGCGGTCTCAACCTGGCAGTCATCTACGGAATCGGCCTGATTGTGTTCGCCTTCGTTCTGGCTACCGTTTACAACCATCTCTGCACCGCGGCTGAAAAGCGGCTGAACAGTTAAGGGGGATAACCATGATCTATGCCCAATCGCCATTGGCTATTGCCCTTTTCTGCGGCTTTGTTCTGGTGGTCCTCGGCCTCTCTTTCTATCTGGGACGGCGCACCACCTCTTCGGCCGGCTACTATGCCGCCGGCGGTAATGTGCACTGGTTCACCAATGGCATCGCCTTTGCCGGCGACTACCTGTCGGCCGCTTCCTTCCTCGGGATCTGCGGCATGATCGCCACTGCCGGCTTTGACGGCTGGATGTATGCCGTCGGTTACCTGGCCGGGTGGATGGTCGCCCTGTTCCTGGTGGCCGAACCGATGAAGCGCCTCGGCAAATTCACCTTTACCGACGCTCTCGATGCCAAGTTCAACTCCAAGGGGATCCAGTTGATGGCGGCCATCAGCACCCTGGTCGTCTCTGTCTTCTACCTGATTCCCCAGATGGTCGGCGCCGGCACCCTGGTCACGCCGCTGCTCGGGCTGCCGCACGCCGCCGGGGTGGTCATCGTCGGCGTTGTCGTTACCATCATCGTCGCCACCGCCGGCATGGCCTCCACCACCATGGTGCAGTTCCTCAAGGGGGGGCTGCTGCTGATCTTCTCCACCATCCTGGTAGTGGCGGTGCTGGTGCGGGGGCTGAGCACCACCCCCGACCAAGGCGGCACCAAAACCTATCACGACTTCCAGACCTTGCAGGCGACGGTTGCCGCTGACGGCAGCCTCGAGCTGGCCGATGGTGCCTACACCGTGGCTGCCAATTGGCAGAGTTCGCCTCTGGCCGAGGCTGGCTTCGTCAAACTGACCTACAATGGGGAAGAGCGCATCTGGCACCTGAAGCAGGATGGCGAGGCGAGCTACCTGCTGGAAGAGACCCTCTACGTGGCGCAGTTGCCGGACGGCACCAGAAGCTACAATGGCGGGTCGGCGGAAGAAGGGAAATTCTTCCCCGTGGGCCACATGAAGGAGATCAATCTCAATGGTGAGACGGTACTGCAGACCGGCGCCCTCGGTCCGCTGGCCTTCCTCTCCACCATGCAAAAGAGCACTATCGTTCTCTGGGGGACGAAGATTGTCAAGGAGGGGGACACCCTGCTGACCATCTACTACCAGAAGCCGACCCCGGGCAGCATGGTGCTGCGCCCCGGCCTCAAGTTCAAGGTGGAAGGGGCCACCGCCGCCGAGAAGTTCAATTTCGTCTCGCTGATGCTGGCACTGTTCTGCGGCACCGCGGCCCTGCCGCACATCCTGATCCGCTACTACACTGTCCCGAGCCAGGCCGCCGCCCGTAAATCGACCCTGGTCGCCATCGCCGCCATCGGCTTTTTCTACATCCTGACCCTCTTCCTGGGGCTGGGGGCGATGACCAACGGTGTGGTCAACATCATGGACAACAACATGTCGGCGCCGTTGCTGGCCCTCTCCTTCGGGGTCATCCTGTTTGCCGTCATTTCGTCGATTGCCTTCGCCACCGTCCTCGGGACGGTCAGCGGTTTGATCGTCGCCGCCTCCGGTGCCGTCGCCCACGACCTGATGGACAACTTCCTCGGCATGCGCATGTCGGATCACGGCAAGGTCCTGGCCGGCAAACTGGCCGCGGTCGTGGTCGGGGCCATCGCCATCTATCTGGGGATCGTCTTCGAGGGGATGAACGTCTCCTTCCTGGTCGGCTGGGCCTTTGCCCTGGCGGCGTCGGCCAACCTGCCGGCCATCCTGATGCTGCTGTTCTGGAAGAAGACCACCGCCCATGGGGTAACCGCCTCGATCCTGGTCGGTCTGACGTCGGCCATGGGGCTGATCCTGATCTCCCCCGACATGTACGTACGCTACGGGCTGCTGCCGTCCCAGGCGCCTATCTCTTTCAACAGCCCGGCAGCCATCTCCATTCCCTTGAGCTTTATCGCCCTGGTGGTGGTTTCGCTGCTGACCAAGCGAGTCGAGGTCTCGGAAGACGCTGTTGAATCGGCCAGAGCCTGATCGATTGCAGCCGACTGGCTAATCTGCCATACTGGGGCCGCCTCTGGGCGGCCCCACTTTTTTGTCCCCCGCGCACCGACGGTTTCTTGGCCTCTCCTCTTTTACTGGACGATACGCATGCGACGTTTTCGCTTCACCATCCTCGCGGTCTGCCTGGTGCTCCTCTGGCTGGGGGGGAACGACCTGGCGCTGTGGCAGCGCAACCCGGCCCCGGAAATCCTCTCCTTGGCGAGCCTGGAGGAGCAGGGGGCACCGCGCGAATGGCTGCGGGTCACCGATACCTGCTTCAACCTGGAGCGGGCCATTTCGATGTCGGGCGACATCCCGCCGAAAGCCTTGCTGGTGCCGCTGACCAGCGTCGCCGGAGGCCCCAACGACCAGGTTTGGGTCGAGACGCGTGAGCCGGCTTATCTGGAGTTGATGGTCAGCTACCATATCCTTCCGAATTCCGAGTGGGAAAAGGAGCAGTTCCGGCTGAACAACCAGGAACGATTCCACCCCTGCCGGGATGTCGAAGGGATGCTCGCCTCGCCACTCATCGCCACCGCCAACCGCAACAAACTGCTGGAAGTGTTGAAAGGGGCCGGCATCACCCCGCCGGCGGATGTCCTCCTGCTCAGCGAGGCCAAGGAGCCACCGACCCTGCGCGGCGTCTTTTTCTTCGCCATCGGCCTGCTCGGCCTGCTGCGGGTGTTCACCACCTGGCGCCGCCCCTCGGACGCAAGCGGGAACGATGGCCTGACGCCACCGTCAACTCCGTAGCGATGGAGTTGAGGCGCCTGGAAGTCTTCTGCCGGGTGGTGGAGCTCAAGAGCTTCTCCCGGGCGGCAGAGGAGGTTCGGCTGTCGCAGCCGACCGTCAGCGAGCAGATCCGCCTGTTGGAAAATGCCAGCGGCGAAAAGCTCCTCGATCGTCTCGGGCGCGAGGTCCTGCCCACCCCAGCTGGCGAAATCCTTTACCGGTATGCCCGCCAGATACTGCAGTTGCGGGAGGAGGCGAAGCAGGCGCTGGCCGAGTTCCGCGGCACCCTGGCCGGTCGCCTGGTGCTCGGGGCAAGCACCATCCCCGGGGCTTACTTCCTCCCCCCTCTGATCGAAAAATTTCATGGCCGTTACCCGCAAAGCCGCGTCATCCTGCGCATCTGCGGCAGTGCCCAGATTGCTCGCGAAGTTCTGGCCGGGACGCTGGAACTCGGCCTGGTCGGCGCCCTGCCGCAGGAGAGCGGCCTGGAGGCGCAGGAGCTGTTCGCCGACCGGCTGCGGCTGGCTCTTTGGCCCGGCCACCCCTGGGTCGGCCGCCGGGATTTGCCGCTGACCGAGCTTGCCGGTCAACCCTTCATTTTGCGCGAGAACGGCTCCGGCACCCGGCAGGCGATGGAAGAGGCGTTGCTCGCCGGCGGCTTTGACCCTGGACGGCTCACCGTGGTGGCCGAAATGGGGAGCAACGAGGCGGTGCGCGAGGGGATCAAGGGGCGCCTCGGAATCTCCTTCCTCTCCTCTCTCGCCTTGCAGGAGGATCTCAGCCGCGGCACCCTGGCCACGGTTCCCCTGCTCGATACCAGCATCCACCGCCCTTTTTATCTGGTACGCCGCCGGCATCGCCAGCCCACCCCCCTGGGCAGCGCCTTTCTCGACCAGCTACGTCACCCCGCCTCCATCTGATCGGATTTTCCGATAAGCAGCATCGGATTGTTCCGAATTTCCTATTGGTAAACCGTCCCCCTTTTCCCGTATCCTCTGGCGCGATGGCGGACCGCACCTGCAATTTCCCCTGGAGGAGAACGATGAAAAAAACCGACCTGCTCTGCCTGACCGCCCTGTTCATCCTGCTGACCGCCACCCTGGTTGCAGGGGCCGAGGTCAGGTACCACTACCTGCCCCCCTTCGAAGTCGAGAAGCGGCTGAAGGCCGGCGAACAACTTTTCCTGCTCGACATCCAGGTGGAGGAAGAGTTCGCCGCCCATCACCTCCAAGGGGCACTTCCCACCTACGCCTATCCGGTGCAGTCCGAGGCGGAGAAGGCCAAGCTCGACGCGATAGTGCCGCTGGTTAAAGAAAGCACCGCCCCGGTCCTGGTCATCTGCCCCCGCGGCGGCGGCGGCGCCACCCGCACCGTCGACCACCTGGTCGCCAACGGAATCGAGCCCCGGCGGGTGTTCATCCTGGAGAAGGGGCAGGCGGGGTGGAAGAACAAGGAACTGGTGGAGGGGAACTGAGTTTCTGCCGCAGAATGGCTAAAAGGGGTGCCGGCAACGAGCGGCACCCCTTTTTCTTTATCGGCAGCTCAGAACTTGGCGTTCCCCGGGGTGCGGGGGAAGGGGATGACGTCGCGGATGTTTTCCATGCCGGTGACGTACATCAGAAAGCGTTCGAAGCCGAGGCCGAAGCCGGCGTGGGGGCAACTCCCCCAGCGGCGGATATCGAGATACCAGCCGAGCGCCTCGGGGGGGATGCCGACTTGGCGCATCTTCTCCGTCAGCACGTCATGGCGCTCTTCGCGCTGGCTGCCACCGATGATTTCCCCCACCCGCGGCACCAGCAGATCCATCGCCGCCACCGTCTTGCCATCCTCGTTGAGGCGCATGTAAAAGGCCTTGATCTGGGCCGGATAGTCGGTGACGAAGAGCGGTCCTCCCACCACCTCCTCGGTCAGATAGCGCTCGTGTTCCGACTGCAGATCGCTCCCCCAGGCGACCGGGAAGGTGAAGCTGCGCCCTGAATTCTGCAGCCGCTGCACCGCCTCGGTGTAGGTCATCGTCTGGAATTGGGAAGCGGCGAGCTGCTCCAGGCGGGCGATGAGCCCCGGCTCGATCCGCTCGTTGAAGAAAGCCAGGTCGTCGCCGCAGTGCTGCAGGGCATAGTTCACCAGGTAGCGCAGGAACTCTTCCGCCAGCCGGCAGTCGTCGGCCAGGCCGGCGAAGGCGATCTCCGGCTCGATCATCCAGAATTCGGACGCATGCCGGCTGGTGTTGGAGTTCTCGGCCCGAAACGTCGGGCCGAAAGTGTAGATGTCGCCAAACGCGGTGGCGAACAGCTCCCCCTCGAGCTGGCCGGAGACGGTCAGTCCCGTCCGTTCGCCGAAAAAATCCTCCCGCCAGTCGACCTCCCCCCCTTCGCTCAACGGCGGGCGATCGGCCGGCAGGGTGGTCACTCGAAACATCTCTCCCGCCCCCTCGCAGTCGCTGGCGGTGATGATCGGCGTCTGCACGTAGAGAAAACCCCGCTCTTGGAAAAAGCGATGAACGGCGAAAGCCAGGGTGCTGCGCATCCGGAAAACGGCTCCGAAGGTGTTGGAGCGCGGCCGCAGATGGGCGATGCTGCGCAGGTATTCGTAGCTGTGCCGCTTCTTCTGCAGCGGGTAGTCGGCATCGGCATCACCGAGCAGCCTCGCCTGGCGCACCACCAGCTCCCACGGCTGGCCGGAGGCCGGCGAGGGGACGAGGTCACCGGTGGCGATCAGGCAAGCGCCGGTCCCTGCCTTGGCCAACACCTCATAGTCCGGCAGCGCCGGCTCGAGCACCAGCTGCAGATTGGCCAGACAGGAGCCGTCGTTGAGGGCGATGAAAGTTACCTCTTTGCCGCGCCGCACGCTCCGGGCCCAGCCGCCGACGGTGATTTCTCCTTGCGGGTGGGCCGACGCCAGAGTCTGGCGGATGGTCGTTCTTGGCCGGCCCTGCAGCTCCTGGGACATAGAATGATCCCCTTCGTTTCGAGGTAAAGAGTCGCTGTCATTATCATCCGGCGGTGATGATCGTGCAACTACTGGTTGCGGCCGCAAGAAAATGTTGATTCCAGGTGCCATTCTGGTATCTTCACAAAATCTATTCTAATGGATTTTTATGATGAAGTCGTTGGCAGGCCAATCCGGACGCCAGAATCTTGAGCGTCTGCGCCAGAAGACGGTGGTCTGCGCGGCCATTTATACTTTGGCGGCGCTGCTGATCATCTCCGCAATCAGTGTCATCCCCCTGGTCGACCGGCTCAAGGCATCGGAGGAGGCGAGCCTGCTGCAGGACGCCCGGATCCGGGCTATTGCCGTGACCGAATACCTGGACCGGATCACCAGCATCGCCTCGCAGACCAGCCTCCACCTGTCCCATGCCATGACACCTTTGCGGCAGCTGCAGCTTTCCCCCACTGAACTGCGTCAGCAACTTGGCCCCAGGCTGCGGGATACGATTCTTCAGGTCGGTGAGGTGGCCGGCATTTCCCGCTTTGAAGCAGACGGAAGGCTGCTGATTCAAGCCGGCATTCCGATACCGGCACCGGCCCTCCCGTCCAGGCCGGTTCTCCATGAAGAGCCGTCTATCGCCCCCCCGATGGTGATCGACCAGCGGCCGTATATCACCGTCAAATTAGCGATTTTTGATCAGGATCAGCATTTGTGGACCGATCTCTACCTGTTCGAGGCCACCAAGCTGCAGGGGATCGTCTGGAATCCGGCCACCCTGAAACCGGGTGGTGATGCCCTGCTCGGCCGGATGACCGAGCAGCAGGCGGAGATCTTCTTTCCCGGCCGACTCGGGGAACTCGAGGTCTACAACGCCGCCGCCGACCTTCCGCTGTTCAACAGCGCCATGCAGGCGGCGGTGAAAGGTGAAACCGGGCTGTTGCGCCGCGACCGGACAGCCGACCGGCATCCGGATATCCTGGCCTTCACCCCCATCCCCCACATCAATTGGGGGCTGCTGGTCACCACCGATCAGGCCGACCTCTACGCCGAAGTCTATCGCCTGCTCTTCTCGGTGATCGGCATCGTGGCACTGCTGGCGGCGGCCGGCGGCGGCGGCATTTTTCTGCTGCTGCGCCCGTTGACCGGCAAGGTCCTGGTCTACTCCGCTGAGCTGGAAACCCTCAATGACGAACTGAAGCAGCAGGCCGCTGAACGCAAACAGGCGTTAGAGGACCTGCGGCACAGCGAGCGGGAGTGGGCCCAGACTTTCGAGGCGATCACCGATGCGGTGGCCATTCTCGATGTGCAGGGACGAGTGCTGAAGATGAATCGGGCCAATACTTCCTTCCTGGCCTCCCTCTCGGCCGACATTTTCGCCGCCGGCCGCTGCAAGGTACATTTCGGCCTCGAGCCGTCGACGGAAATCTGCCCGTTCACCCAGATGCTCAAGACCCGGTCACCGGAGTTCGGCGAACTCTATGAACCGACCAACGACCGCTACTACCAGGTAGCCATCTATCCGCTGCTCGACGAGGAGGGGGAGTTGTGGGGAGGGGTGCATATCGCCCAGGACATTACTGAGCAGAAAAAGCTCGAGCACCTCAAAGACGAGATGATCTCCTCGGTCAGTCACGAGATGCGCACCCCGCTGACGGCGATGCTCGGATTCGTCGAATACCTGCTGGAAAACCCGGTGCCGCCGGAGCAGCAGCGCGAGTTTTTGCAGACAGTACAGCGGGAGACGGAACGTCTCAACGAGTTGATCAGCAGCTTTCTCGATCTGCAGCGTCTGCAGTCACAGCTGGAGAGCTATCGACTTGAACCGCTGATCGTGGAAGACCTGCTGCGCGAGGGGGTGCATCTGTTTGCTGTCGCCTCGAAGAAGCACCAGGTGAGCCTCCACGCGTCGAGCGGCCTGCCGCTGGTCAGCGGCGACGGCAAGCGCCTGCAGCAAGTACTGAAGAACCTGCTTTCCAATGCCATCCGGTACTCTCCCGAGG
>JACZKF010000125.1 GCA_014860175.1 Desulfuromonadales bacterium
ATCAAGGAGGGGGCGCTTCGACCTTGCCCCTTCCCCCCCGCCTGCTATTCTGGACCCGAACCTCAATTCAGGGGAGGGAAGCGATGCCTGAGAAGCCGGACCGGCTACCGTTGCCGACACGAATCTTCGAAGAGGGGGAGCCTGGACCGGGCACCCAGACCGCCAAAATGCGGCAGGTCGAGAGCGCCTTGCTGCAGTTGGCTGACACCTACGGACCGCGACTGGGGATGAGCCGGCGCCGTTTTCTGCAGAGCAGTTGCGGGATGGCGGCCGCCTTCCTGGCGATGAATTCGGTCTTCGGTCCTCTGTTTACCGTCCACGCGGCCGAGGCAGGCGACCTCGAAGCGGCGGCCGAGCGGGGGCGGGCGCTGGCCGACCAGCTCATCATCGACGTCCAGACCCATTTCGTCTACCCGGAGTACCCCTCCACCCGCATCCTTGATCTGCGGCAGATGGCCAGCCAGTGGAACCCCGATTTGCAGGGGGAGCAGAGTCCGGAAAGCATCCGCTTCGACAATTTCTTCCAGGAGGTTTTCGTCGACAGCGAAACCGCCCTGGCAGTCCTGAGCAGCGCCCCCAATGACGACCCGAGCCGCTGGTTCCTCCAGAACGAGGAGGCCGATCAGGCCCGGGAGCGGGTGATGCAGATGGCCGGTTCCAAGCGCCTCTACAGCCATGCCGTGTTCACCCCGGGGCGACCCGGGTGGATGGAGGATCTGGAGCGGGACATCGAGCTGCAGCCCGACGCCTGGAAGGGGTACACCGTCGGCCAGCCGTTTGGGGAGTCGCGCTGGCCCTGGCGGCTCGATGACGAAAAGCTGGTCTATCCCGCCTACGAGCGGATGGTCAAAGCGGGGATCACCACCGTCTGCATCCACAAGGGGCTCCTCCCCTCCGGCTACCGGCAGAAGATGGCCAACACCTGGGAGTACGGCGGGGTGGACGACGTCCCCCGGGCGGCCAAGGACTGGCCGCAGCTCAATTTCCTCATCTATCACTCGGGGATCCGCTCGGGAGGACCGCCCTCCCAAGAGGAGCAGCGCACCTTCGAGCAGAGCGGCGAGATTCCCTGGGTGAGCGACCTGGCACGGATGCCGGAGAAGCACGGAGTGGAGAACGTCTATGCCGAACTCGGTTCGGTCTTCGCCGTCACCGCCGTCAGCGCCCCGCGTTACTGCGCCGGCATTCTCGGAACCTTGATCAAGGGGATGGGCGAACGCAAGGTGTTGTGGGGGACCGACTCGGTCTGGTACGGATCTCCCCAGTGGCAGATCGAAGCGCTGCGCCGACTGGAGATGCCGGAGGAGCTGCAGAAAAAATTCGGCTTTCGCCCCCTCGGCCCGGCCGACGGCGAGCTGAAGAACCGGATCTTCGCCGACAACGCCCAGCAGGTCTACACCTTCGAACTGGAAGGGATCGACTCGGATCGCCTGGCGAGAAGGAAAGCGACGGCAAAGTCGAACTAGGGAAAAAGCTTTTCATAGGTCTAATTGGTCTTATAGGTCAAATTAGACCTATGAAAAG
>JACZKF010000126.1 GCA_014860175.1 Desulfuromonadales bacterium
GCGGTTACCGGAGGCAGGAGGGGAGACGGTGGGGACGGCGGACTATCGTGGTCGGCGCAATCTGGCTCTGTTGCTGACCCATCCCCCCGGTTGTGCCCCCTGCGAGGCGAAGCTGCGGGAGTTGGCCGCCGGCTACGGCGAGCTGACGGCCGGGGTGGCTGAGGTGCTGGCCGTGGTGCCGGCACCTGTGGCCGCCGCACGGGAGATGAAAGAGCGCCTCGGTCTCCCCTTCCCGGTCCTGGCCGATCCTGAGCACTCCCTCGGCGAGGAAGGTTGGCTGGTGGTGGCCGACCGCTTCGGTGAGGTCTTCGCCAGCGGTCGGGCCGGCGAGCGGCACCTGATCCCCTCGGTGGGGGAGATTGCCGAGGAGTTGGCTTTTATCGAGGTGCAGTGCCCGGAATGAGGAGCGCCCGTCGACTGGCCCGGTTCGGACCAGTAAGCGTCTGAAGGGACTTCTCCCGGTTTCCGTAGTCGGACGGAAGTGCCTGTCGGCACGTCTTTTTTCGTGCTGGCTTCGGGACCGTCGATCGGCTATCATCCAGCCTCCTGCTCACCCTATGGAGGTTGTTGAATGTCCCGCCCTTTGCTGTCGCTCCCCCTGGTCCTTGGTCTGCTGCTCCTGGTCGCCATCACCCCCCTTGCCGCTTCGGACCCCGTAACCGTCCCCATCCTTCTCTATCACCGCTTCGGCCCCACCGTTGCCGACAGCATGACCGTGCGTACTCCTGTCTTCGAGGCCCATCTGCAGCATCTGCAGGAACATGGCTACACCGTCATTGCCCTGCGGCGGCTGATCGACTGGCGTCTCGGCAAAGGTCCGGCCCCCCCTCCCAAATCGGTGGTGATCGTCGCCGATGACGCCCACCTGTCGGTCTATACCGAGATGGCGCCGCTGGTGAAAAAGTACAAAGTACCGGTGACCCTGTTCGCCTACCCTTCGGCGGTTTCCAATGCCAAATACGCTCTGACCTGGGAGCAGCTGCGCGAACTCAAAGCGAGCGGCCTGTTCGACGTGCAGTCGCACACCTACTGGCACCCTAATTTCAAGAAGGAGCGCAAGAAGCTCTCCCCGGCGGAGTTCGACCAATTTACCACCCGGCAACTCACCAGATCGAAAGAGAAGCTGGAAAAGGAGCTCGGCGGGCCGGTTGATCTTCTCGCCTGGCCCTTCGGCATTTACGATGACGACCTCCTCGCCCGGGCGGCCGCTGCCGGCTACCTGGCGACCTTCACCATCGAGCGTCGCCACGTGGGCGCCAACGACCACCCGATGCGTCTCCCCCGTTACCTGCTCATCGATTCCGATCAGGGGAAGACCTTCGCCCGCATCCTGGCCGGCGACG
This sequence comes from Desulfuromonadales bacterium, assembly GCA_014860175.1. Classification (GTDB taxonomy): domain Bacteria; phylum Desulfobacterota; class Desulfuromonadia; order Desulfuromonadales; family JACZKF01; genus JACZKF01. Next base: position 1,344 of record JACZKF010000126.1, read on the forward strand.
GGCCACAGCGCAGCCTGGCTTTTTAGCCGCCTTGTTCTCTGGAGCAGGTTTCCCCAAATGGGGATTACTGTTTCCCCTTTGCAGGAATCCCTGACTTCAGCAGGGTGAAAATTCAGCTACTTACAGGGTGGCACGAGGGTTGCTTAATGCCCCCGGTCCACCACGGTGGTGGATGCCATGCCACTTCAAGTGAAGAAAAGGGAGATCCAAGATGAAAAGACTTAGTGTACTGCTGCTTTGCCTAGCCTTGATTGCCACCCTGAGTGCCTGCGGCAAACAGCCGACCGCCGAGATCGAAGCCGCTCGCACCGCCATCGACGCCACGGTTGCCGACGGCGCCGAGAAGTTCACTCCGGAGGAGCTGAAAGCCCTGAACGATCAGCTGGCGGCCGCGCTGGAAGAGATCAAGGTTCAGGACGGCAAGACGTTCAAGAGCTATGACCAGAGCAAGAATGCTCTGTTGAAGGTGACGGCTGATGCCGAAGCGCTGAAAGCCCGGATCGTTACCGTCAAAGAAGAGCAGCAGACCGCCGCCGCCACCGCCCTGCAGGAAGCCACTGCCGCGATTGACGAAGCCAAAGCGATGCTGGCTGTCGCCCCGGTCGGCAAAGGCTCCCTGGCCGACATCGAAATGATGAAAGCCGACGTCGCCGGCCTGGAGATCGCCCTGACGGAAGTGCAGCCGCTGATCGACAGCGAGGAGTTCGTCGCCGCCAGCGAGAAGGCGACCGCCATCAAAGAGAAGGCGCTGAGTGTTTCCGAAGAGATTCGGATCGCCCAGGAGAAAGCTGCCGCTGCTGAAGTGGTAACGAAGTAGTCGACCGGAGGACTGGCCCGTTGCTCTTTCGGTACTTTCGCACGGGCCTGCTCGCCGCTATTGCCGCGGCCCTCATCGGGTGTAGTGATCCGCCGGCGCCGCCGGAAGTCCAGCAAGCTCTCAATCAGGAGCAGGACCTCTGGCGAGCCGGCGCGGTCGTTTACGCCCCGGACGAATACAACGCCTACCTCACCGCTCTGCAGTCCGGCCGCGATTATTTCGTCCGGGAACAGGGGCGTTTCGTCTGGTTTCGGGATTACGATGCCGTTGGCGCCGCCTTTCGCCAGCTTCTTGACCAGGGGGAGCAGGTGGCCGATGCTGCCCGCGCCAACCGGGAGCGGCAGGCCGGGCTGGCCGCCGACCGGCTTGCCCGTCTCGAAGAACGGGTGCGCGCGCTACGCCGGCTGATCGGATCGGTCAAAGACCGTCGCCTGTCCAAACGCAGTCTGGTGGCGGCGGAGATCGCCGTCGAGGAGGCGCGGCTGCTGGTCGCCGCGGGCAAGAGCGCCGAAGCTCAGGCGAAGGCGACCGAGGCCGAGGCGGCCATCGGCCGGCTCAGCCAGGCCATTCGACCGCTCCTCTCCCGTTACGCCGACCGTCAGCAGATCGCCCGCTGGAGCACCCTGGCCGCCGAGGCGATTGCCGCCTCCCGGCGTAGCGGCGGCTATGCCATCGTCGTCCACAAGCTCGACCGGAAGCTCGTCCTTTACCGGGGCGGCGCGCAGGTGCGCAGCTATCCAGCGGGGATGGGGTTCAATTACCTCGCCGACAAGCTGCATGCGGGAGATCTTGCCACCCCCGAGGGGCACTACCGGGTGGCGCGTAAAAATGCCGCCAGCCGCTACTTCCGGGCTCTGCTCATCGATTATCCGACGGAGGCAGACCGCCGACGCTTCGCCCAGGCCAAGCGTAGTGGGCAGGTTCCTGCCGGCACCGGCATCGGCAGTCTGATCGAGATCCACGGAGGTGGCAAGGATGGGATGACCAATGGCTGCGTCGCCCTGGAAAACCCGCAGATGCAGGAGCTCTTTGACCGGGCGGAAGTCGGTACTCCGGTCGTCATCATCGGTACTCTTAATCCCGACAATATCGTCGCGAAGACTCTGCCATGGCTCGATTGAACTTTCCTTTCAAACGCTCGGCAACCTCCTCGTCACCTGACGATCTGACACCGCCCCGGCGGCGGCTCGGAACCCTGCACCGGCGCTCGGCCGCCGCCCTGATAGTGGGGGCTGTCGTCCTTTGCGCTCTCGAGGGGGTGGGGTGGCTGCTTGCCGGTCGGTCGCCGGCCCCGGCGGCGGTCGACGGGAACCAGCGGCTGCGCGCCATGCAGTCGGAGAATGCCCGTCTCCGGCAGAAGATCGCCGCCCTGGCCCCCAAGGGGGTCTATGTGGTGATCGATACGGCCGGCAACCGGGTCTACCTGCGGCAAGGGGACGAGACGCTGAAAGAAATGCTCGCCTCCTGCGGCAGTGGCAATGTTCTGGAAGATCCGGCCGGCGGCCGCACCTGGACCTTCGATACCCCCCGCGGAGAATTCCGCATCCAGTCGAAAATCTCCAAACCGATCTGGATCAAACCCGACTGGGCCTTCATCGAGGAGGGGGAGCCGATCCCGAAACGCCATGCAGAGAGGGCCGAGCCGGGGATGATGGGCGATTACGCCCTGGGGATCGGCCAGGGGTATTTCATCCATGGCACCCTCTATTCCCGCCTTCTCGGGCGCAATGTCTCCCACGGCTGCGTGCGTCTCGGCGACGACGACCTCAAGACCCTGGTGAAGAAGGTCTCCCTGGGTACCCGAGTGATTATCTTCTGATGCGAAGCCTGCTGCTCCTTCTCCTTCTCTGTCTCTTCCTGGTGAGCCCAATCGTTGCCGGAGCAGGTCGTCCGGCGACCGAATCGCCGCTGGCCGTCGTAGCCGCCAACCAGCTGCTCAAGGCCGAGTACGACCTCGCCCGCAAACCGCAGATCTACTTCGTGGTCGACCTGCCGGCGAGCCGTTTTCGCTTCAAGGCAAGCGGGATCACCGTCACCGATCTGACCATCGCCGGCCACCGCCTCTGGGGCCCGGTGCCGGCGTCGACGCCAAAGCCTCGCACCGTCGAGCAGAAAGAGGCGCTGTTCGCTCCCCAGCGGCAGAAGATTGAAGCCCCCAAGGTCACCGCGGGCAAAGACGAACGCCCTTTCAAGATCAAGGCCCTCGAACTCGGTGACATGCCGACCGCCTTTCGGGCGCGGTTCGACGACGGCACCCGTCTGTCTGTCCGGGCGGTACCCGAAGGTTTCCTGGCCCGTGGGTGGAGCACCGTTCAGACCGGCCTCTGGTATTTTACCCGCCCCCTGATTTCCGACTGGCACTTTCTTTTCGGGACGGCCTATACTGAGCTCCACCTGACCCTGCCGGCGCGCGACGTGCAACTCCTTTACTGGTCGCTCACCGAGGGTTCGTCCTGCCTCATCGATTGGCCGCGTTCAGGTGCCGAGGCCGGCTGATGCTTAACCCGGGAGGTTGTTGCCCTTGAACGGATGGCGCCCGCCGCGCCCGCAACCGGGGCGGTTCTCTTTCCACCTCTCGCTGCGCACCAAGTTGGCCGCCTTGATGCTGGCGACCAGCTTCAGCCTGGTCGCCATTCTCGTCCTCTACTACTACCAAACGGAAAAAGCCCTTTACAGCGAGTTCCAGCGGCGCACGGCAGAGCTCTCGAAAGCGGTGCAAATCGGCATCGAAGGGGCCTCCAGCAAGAACCTCAACGACATCCGCGACCTGGAGAAGTACCTCGATCGCCTCAACCCCGAAGGGGTGCGGGAGATCTCGGTGATCAGCAGCGCCGACCGGATCGTCGCCAGTACCCGGCAGGATAGCGTCGGCAAGTGGATCACCGAGCGGCGCAAGGAGCTCATCTTCAAGGCCGAACTCGGCGAACCGGTGACCGGGGATGGGCCGGTGTACAACGTCATCATCCCGGTCTCTTCGGAGAGTGGGACGTTGGGGTACATCCATCTGACACTCGATGCCAAGGACTTTTCCGTTCTGCTGCGCGACAGCGCCATCCGCCGGGCCGGCGCCGCCCTGGGGATCCTCGCCATCGGCACCGTGATCGCGCTGGTGCTGGCCGGGCGTTACACCCGCCCGATCGTCGAAATTGCCACGGCGGCCGCCAGGGTGGCCGACGGCGACCTGACGCAGGAGATGGCGGCCGGCCGGCGGGACGAAATCGGCGTTCTTTCCCGCAGCTTCAACGATATGGTGGCGAAGCTGCGCGAGGACCGGGATCTGCGGGAGCGGCTGCGCACCGCCGAGCATCTGGCGAGTGTCGGCCAGTTTGCCCAAAGTATCGCCCATGAGATCAAAAATCCTCTCAACTTCATCAATCTTTCCATCGATCACATGCGCGATTCCTATCGTCCGGCGGACCCCCAGACAGCGGCGCGCTTCGAATCTCTGGTCGGTAACATCAAAGGGGAGATCCAGCGCCTGCGCCGTTTTGCCGAGAGCTATCTGGAGTATGGGCGACCCTTCGAGCTGCGCCGCCGGCAAACGGCTCTGCAGCCGCTGGTCGAAGGGGTCCTGGAGCTTTCGGCGGCGCGGGCGGAGGCGGCGGGAGTACGGGTGGAAGCCGACTTTCGGCCTTTGCCGGAGCTCCACCTCGATCCTGAATTCATTCGCACCTGCCTGCTCAATCTGGTCGCCAATGCCTTCGAAGCGATGCCGGCAGGGGGGCTCCTGAGCGTCCGGACCGAGCTCAACGGGGCAACCGTGGCGATCGTCTGCACCGACAGCGGCACTGGAGTGGAGCGAGAGCTGTTGGAGAAAGTCTTCGAACCGTTCTTCACCACCAAAAGCGGCGGCCTCGGGTTGGGGCTGGCCCTCACCCGCAAAGTCGTCGAAGAACATGGCGGACGGGTGGAATTTGACAGCCGCCCGGGGGAGGGGAGCGTGGTCACCCTGTTTCTGCCGGTGGAACGGGAGGTGCGCAGATGAGATCGACGGTGCTGGTCGTCGATGACGAGCCGCTGCAGCGGGAAATTCTCCGCGACATCCTCGAGGCTGCCGGATATGAGACCTTGACCGCCGGTTCGGGGACGGAAGCGCTGGCGATGATTGCCAGGCAGTCGCCCGATGTGATCCTTACCGATCTGAAGATGAAGGGGATGAGTGGGATTGCCCTGCTGGAGGCGATACCTCGCGAGCCGGTGCCGCCGGCCGTTATTTTGGTGACGGCCCACGGGACCATTGCCTCGGCGGTGGAAGCGGTTCGCCTTGGGGCTCTCGACTACCTGACCAAGCCACTGGAGAAGGAGCAGCTGCTGCTGGCGGTGCGCAAGGGGTGTGAGCGCACTGACATCCTCAAGGAGAACTGGCTGCTGCGGCAGCAGCTGTTCGACCGTTTCCGTTTTGAGGGGATCGTCGGTCGTTCGCCGCGAATGGCGACGGTGCTGGAGATGCTGAAGAAAGTGGCCGCCACTTCGGCCAAGGTGATGATCCGCGGCGAAAGCGGCACCGGCAAGGAGCTGGTGGCGCGGGCCATTCATTACAACAGTTCCCGCCGCTCCCGACCTTTTACCGCCCTCAACTGTGCCACCATCCCGGAGAATCTGTTCGAGAGCGAACTCTTCGGCCATGAGGCCGGGGCCTTCACCGGCGCTACTTCCCGTCAGGAGGGGTTGTTCGAGGTCGCCAACGGCGGCACCCTTTTCCTCGATGAGGTCGGGGATCTGCCGATGAGCATGCAGTCGAAGCTGCTGCGCGTTCTGCAGGACCGGGAAATCCGCCGGGTCGGGGGGAAGGAGACCATCCGGATCGATGTCCGCCTTCTGTCGGCAACCAACAAGGATCTGGAACGGGAGATGGAGAATGGAGCTTTCCGGGAAGATCTCTACTACCGGCTGAACGTCGTCTTCATCGAGCTCCCCGCGCTGCGCGAGCGGGCGGAGGACATCCCAATCCTGGCCGGCCACTTCCTCGAGAAGTACAACGCCGAATTCGGCCGTCGGGTGCGGGAGATCCGCCCCGAGGCGATGCAGGCGCTGCTCGCCTACCGCTGGCCGGGCAATGTCCGGCAGCTCGAATCGGTGATCGAGCGCGCCGTTCTGCTGGGGGGGGGCGACACTCTGACGGTCGAGGATATCGTCGGTTTTCTCTCTCCCCGGCGTGGCGCCGGTCCCTTCGAGCTGCCGGAAGAGGGGCTCGATTTCGAGCAGCTGGAAAAAGAACTGATGCAAAAGGCGCTGACCCGCGCCGGTGGCGTGGCGACTAAAGCCGCACGGCTGTTGCGGATGAATTACAAGGCGTTTCTCTACCGGATGGAGAAGTTCGGGCTCAAGGGAGAGCCGGGGGACAGCGTCGCCTGACTACCCCCCGTGCTCGCTGTACCCCTGAATGATCGGGCGCCGGTGAAAGCAGTCGACGGTGTGGTCGTTGATCAACCCGACTGCCTGCATCCAGGCGTAGCAGATCGTGGAGCCGACAAAGCGGAAACCACGCTGGCGCAGGTCACGACTTAAGGCATCCGATTCGGTGGAAGTCGCCCGGTAGTCGGCCGCCGTGTGCAGTTCGTTCACTTTCGGCCGCCCCTCGACGAAGCGCCAGAGGTAGTGATCGAAGCTGCCGAACGTTTCCTGCACCGCCAGGAAATGGCCGGCATTGGCAATCGCCGCCTCGAGTTTGGCCCGGTTGCGGATCACGCCAGGGTTTTGCAGCAGAGTCTCCACCTTCGCGCCGTTGTAACGGGCGACCTTCTGCACCTCGAATCCGTCGAAGGCCAGCCGGTAATTCTCCCGCTTGCGCAGCACCGTATACCAGCTGAGGCCGGCTTGGGCCGACTCCAGGGTGAGAAACTCGAACAGCAGCCGATCCTCATGCACCGGCACTCCCCATTCCTGATCGTGATAGGCAATATAGTCGGGTTTGCCAAGGTCGACCCAAGGGCAGCGGCAAAGCGGCTCAGACATCTCTTCTCCCCTATTCTCCTGCAGCACCCCGCTTCTGACCGATTTCCCGGGGTCCAGGTGCATTCAGATTAGGGGCTGGGCAAGTGGAAGTAAAGAAGAAGAGTCTATTGAGGGACTTTTCTCGTCACCCAACGTCACCCATGCGGCGAAATGGCAGGGAACCATGGTGTTTTCCCGGCCTGTCCGGGGGGGAGATGTTGCCTTGGTTGGGCTTCACTCGTTGGCATGCTTTAAGCAAAAGGGTGGGTCTTCTCTGGGTAACACTCTTGGGCACCGTGCCAGGAAGGCCGGACTTGCGATTTTCGCTGTCCAATCTGAGTTTGAAAGCCAGGATCTCCCTCGCCGTCGGGGCGGTTTTCATCGCCTTCGCCGGCGGTACCATCTTCTTCGCCTTCCGCTACTTCGAAAATGCCTTCCGGGACAGTGTCGATCATGACCTAGCCCTGATGAGCTTTTCCCTGGCCAACAGCATCGACGACCATCTGGCTGTCGCCCAAAGCGCCCTGGAAGCGGCGGCAGCCGCCCTGCCGCCCGAAGCCGCCACCGACCCGCTTCTCGCCAAGACCTTTCTCAGCCAGCGGGTTTCCCTGCAGACACTGTTTCCCTACGACCTCTTCCTGATCTCCCCGCAGGGGCGGCTCCTTGCCGCTTACCCGAACCACCTGGAAGAGCCGAGAGAATTCGCCGACAGCCCCTTCTTCGTCACCGCCTCGGCGAGCAAGGCCCCTTTCATCACCCCATGGGAGTCGGAAGCACACCAGGGGGGTGAAATCGTCATCGCGGTGCCGGTACTCGATATGGACGGTGAGGTCAGCGCGGTACTGGCCGGGAGCTTCGCCACCACCATCGGCGCGGTGGAAACGGAGGAAATGTTGCTCGACCGCATCGGCCCGGGGGGGCATGTCGCGGTGGTTTCCCGGGACGGAGTTCTGTTGCGCCACCACGGGACAGACCCTTGTGAGCCGGTGGTCCCGGATGCAGCCTGGCCGCTTTTCGCCCAGGCAGTGGCCGAGGGGGAATCGACCGGCATCTCCCGCGACTGCTGCGGTTCCGAAGCGCTCATCCTGCTGCGGAGGCTGGCCCGGATCGATGGGGTGCTGGCGATCAGTTATCCCATAGCGCTGGCGTACGCCCCTCTGACCCAGGCCAAAGACTATTTCCTCGGGGCCATTCTGCTCGGCACCCTGCTTCTGCTCGCCCTGGCCCGGGTTCTCACCCGCCGGGCCATGGAGCCGCTCGCCGTCATGACCCGTCATGTCCAGGCGCTGCCCCAACTTCCTCCCGACCAGCGGCTGCTCCATCTGCGCCGCCACGACGAGATCGGCATCCTCGCCGACGCCTTCGACACGATGATGACCACTCTCGAATCGCGCAAAGCGGCGCTGCGGGCGAGTGAACGGCGTCTGCAGCAGCGGGCCGACGAACTGGCGGCCATGAACCGGGAGTTGGAGGCTTTCAGCTACTCCCTCTCCCATGATCTCAAGTCTCCTCTGACCTGCATCTGCATGAGCGCCGAGGCGCTGCAGGGGATTGCGGGAAAATTCGGCAATGATGATGTCGACTTCTTTGTCGCCACCATCCAGGGTGAGAGCCTGCGGATGGAAGGGCTCCTCGATGCCATGCTTTTGCTGTCGCGGCTTTCTCGCTCCGAACTCCGGCTCGAGCCTGTCAATCTCTCGATACTGGCGGGAGAGATCCTGGTGCGGCTGCAATATGAACATCCGCAACGTCAGGTCGAGTGGGCGGTTGCGTCGAACATGAAGGCCACCGGCGATCCCCGCCTGCTGATGTCGGTGCTGCAGAATCTGCTCGGCAATGCCTGGAAGTACTCCGGGAAACAGGCGGCGGCGCAGATCGAGTTCGGGGCTCTGGAGCAGCCGGAGAGGATATTCTATGTCCGGGACAACGGCATCGGCTTTGACATGGGGGATGCCGAACGGCTCTTCCAGCCGTTCAACCGGCTGCACATCAGCCAGGGCTACACCGGCTTCGGCGTCGGGCTGACCATCGTGCAGCGGATCATCCAGCGCCATGGCGGGCGAGTCTGGGCGCAAGCGGCCCCCGGGGA
>JACZKF010000127.1 GCA_014860175.1 Desulfuromonadales bacterium
ACCCATGCCTTCGATGAGGCCGTTCTTCTCTCCTTGCGCCACCCCGGCGACCCCGACCGGCCCCTTGGCCCCCGTTGGCTGCAGGAGGTCGTGCGTGACTTCTCCGCCCTGGGTGGTCTGGGGGTCGTCGTCTTCATCACCCTGGCGTCCCTTGGCTTCTTGCTGATGCAACAGAAATTTCGGGCCGCCCTGCTGGTTCTTGCCGCCGTCGCCGGTGGCACCGTGCTCAGTTTCGCCCTCAAGGCAGGATTCGATCGTCCCCGTCCCGACCTGGTGCCGCATGGCAGCTATACCTTCTCCTCCAGCTTCCCGAGCGGCCATGCGATGATTTCGGCGGTGACCTACCTGACCTTGGGGGCTTTGCTGGCACGCCTGCAGGTCAGCTTCCAGGTTAAGGCCTACCTGCTGCTGCTGTCGGTACTGCTGACGGTGCTGATCGGAGTCAGCCGGGTTTTCCTGGGGGTTCATTGGCCCACCGATGTGCTGGCCGGCTGGGCCGCCGGCGGCAGTTGGGCGGTGCTCTGCTGGCTGGTTGCCCGGTGGCTGCAGCGCCAGGGGGCGGTGGAAAAGGAGGCGGCGGATGAACGGCCGTAGCAGTCTGCATCTGTTCAAGATCTTTGGTTTTGCGGTGGGGGTCGACGCCAGTTGGATCTTCATCGCCCTGCTCGTCACCTGGTCGCTGGCGGTCGGCCTGTTCCCGGCGCAGTTCCCCGACCTGGCCCCCAGTCTGTACTGGATCATGGGGGTAATTGGCGCCCTGGGGCTGTTTGCCTCGATCATTTTCCACGAACTCTGCCATTCCCTGGTCGCCCGCCGCTATGGGCTGCCGATGGAGGGGATTACCCTGTTTCTGTTCGGCGGCGTCGCCGAGATGCGCGAGGAGCCGGCCGACCCGAAGACCGAATTCCTCATGGCGGGCGCCGGGCCGGTCGCCAGTATCGTTCTCGGCATCGTCTTCTGGCTGCTGTATGCCTGGGGGGATGGGTTCTGGCCTCTCCTACTAGGGGGGGTGATCGGCTATCTGGCGCTGATCAACTGGATTCTCGCCGCCTTCAACCTGTTGCCGGCCTTCCCCCTCGACGGCGGCCGCATGCTGCGGGCCGCCCTTTGGTACTGGAAGCGCGACCTGCGCTGGGCGACCCGGCAGGCGGCGCGGATCGGCTCGGGCTTCGGCATCTTGTTGATGACCCTCGGGGCCGTCTCGATCATCTCCGGCGGTCTGGTCGGCGGGATCTGGTACATCATCATCGGCCTGTTTTTGCGCAATGCCGCCCAGATGGCCTATCACCAGGTGGTGGCAGGCGAAGTCCTGGGAAACGAGCGGGTCCGGGACCGGATGTCCTCCGAACCGGTCACGGTGCCGCCGGGCATCACCCTGCAGGACCTGGTGGATGACTACTTCCAGAAATACGACTACAAGATGTTCCCGGTCGCCGAGGGGGAGCGTCTGTACGGGTGCATCACCACCCGGGAAGTCAAGGAGATCGACCGCCACCTGTGGCCGCGGAAAACGGTCGGCGAGGTGGTGCGCAGCTGTTCGCCGGAGCGGGTGGTCACCCCGGAGACCGAGGTGCGTCAGGCCTTCCTGACCATGCGACGCAACGGCACCAGTCGCCTGATGGTGCTGGATGGGGATCGGCTGGTGGGGGTCATTACCTTGCGGGACATACTGCGTTACCTCTCCCGCCGCACGGATCTCAAAGGATATGGACCGTGAGGCGCGAGGGGCCGCTGCCTTGCTCCCCCCCCTGGCTGTGATATAGGTTCAGGCGCCAGGAAGGACACCTTCAACCCCCATCGACTTCTCAGGAGACCCCATGAAACCAGAAGAGACGATCCCCTTGGGCAGGCTTCGCGAGCAGCTCAAGGCGTTCCCCGATGATGCCCAGGTCTTCTTCGGCTGCCCTGACGAAGCCAATCCGCTGGAACTGGTCGGGGTCGAGGAGGGGTTGGACAAGACCGTACAGATTAAATTTCGGCTCAATGTCTACAAGGGGAGCGACTGACTCGACCTCGGCCCCTCGGCCATTTCATCCCTCCGGCATTTTCCGTTACAATGAGAGAAATGCCGGAGGAGGGCCATGCCTGAAACAGTCATCATCCTCGGCGCCGCCGGGCGCGATTTTCACAATTTCAACCTCCTTTTCCGCGCCGACCCCAACTACCGGGTCGTCGCCTTTACCGCCGCCCAGATTCCCGATATCGAGGGGCGTCTCTACCCTAAGGAGCTGGCCGGCGAGGGGTACCCGCAGGGGATCCCGATCCACCCCGAAACCGAGTTGGCCGAGCTCATCCGGCAGCATCGGGTCGACCGCGTCGTCTTCTCCTACAGCGATATCTCCTATTCAGAACTGATGAGCAAGGCGGCCCTGGTCACCGCCGCCGGCGCCGATTTCCTCCTGATCGCCCCTCGGCGCACCATGCTGCCGGCGCGCCGGCCGGTGGTGGCGGTCGGCGCCGTACGCACCGGCTGCGGCAAGTCTTCCACCACCCGCCGGGTCTGCCAAATCTTGCAGGGGTGGGGGAAGAAGGTGGCGGTGGTCCGCCATCCGATGCCCTACGGCGATTTGCGCTTGCAGGCGGTGCAGCGATTTGCCACTTACGACGACTTCGACCGGCATGGCTGTACCATCGAGGAACGGGAGGAGTATGAGCCGCTGGTCGAGGCCGGGATCACCGTCCATGCCGGCATCGACTACGGACGCATCCTGGCCGCCGCCGAGGCGGAAGCCGAACTGATCGTCTGGGACGGTGGCAACAACGACACCCCCTTCTTCGTCCCCGACCTCCATATCGTTCTGGTCGATCCGCCCCGCCCCGGCCATGAGCGTCTCTACTACCCGGGGGAGACCAATCTGCGCCTGGCCGACATCGTCGTCATCGGCAAAGTCGACTCGGCCAGCGCCGAACAGGTAGAAACGGTGCGCCGCAGCGCCGTCGAGCTGGCGCCGGGGGCCGACATTGTCCTGGCCGAGTCGGCGCTGCTGGTCGATGAGCCGGAGCGGATCGCCGGCCGGCGGGTGCTGGTGGTGGAGGACGGTCCGACCCTGACCCATGGCGGCATGGCCTTCGGCGCCGGGGTGCTCGCCGCCCGCAAATACGGCGCGGCGCAGCTGGTCGATCCGCGCCCCTGGGCCGTCGGCAGCATCGCCGAAACCTTCCGTCGCTATCCCCATCTGCAACTGGCCCTGCCGGCCATCGGCTACAGCCCGCGGCAGATGGAGGAGTTGGCGGCGACCATCAACGCGGCCGACTGCGACCTGGTGCTGTTCGCCACCCCCATCGACCTGGCCCGCCTCCTGCCGGTGCGTCACCCGACCGTGCGGGTACGCTACGAATACCGCGACCACGGCGAGCCGACGCTGGAAGAGGTGCTACGCGGGGACGCCCTTGCGATTATGCGTTGGAACGCATAATCGCAAGGGCGTCCCCGAAAGAGGCCTATGAAAAAAAGACCGGTTCTTCTCATCGCTCTCGGTGGCAATGCTCTGATCCGTCCCGGTCAGCAGGGGACGGCGGTCGAGCAGTTTGCCAATCTGCAGCTGCCGGTGCGGCAGCTGGCGCGCTTGGCCCGTCATTGGCGGCTGGTTATCACCCACGGCAACGGCCCGCAGGTCGGGAATCTGCTGCTGCAGCAGGAGAGCTGCCGACAGGTTCCGGCGCTGCCGCTGGAGATCCTGGTGGCCCAGACCCAGGGGCAGCTCGGCTATATGATCGAGTCGACCCTCGACACCGCCCTGGCAGAGCTTGGGGAAAAACGCCATCTGGTCAGTCTGATCAGTTACGTCGTGGTCGACGCCGGCGACCTGGTGGGCGACGGCCTCCTCCAGGGTCAGCTGACGCAGGAAACGCTCGCCGGAGCGACCGTAATCGAGAGCCGCCCCCGGCACGTCGGTGGCGATGAGCAGCAGATCGACCCCGACCTCGGCCGCCAGCCGGGCGCTGGCCAGGTCTTTGTCGATGACCGCGTCGACGCCGTGGAAG
>JACZKF010000002.1 GCA_014860175.1 Desulfuromonadales bacterium
GCGGGGGGGCGCCGGGGGGGTACGTGATCGTGCAGACCGGCAGCGAGCGGCTACCCGAGCTGCGCCTCAGCGTCTACTCCGTCCCCTGAGGCGGTCGGCAGCGAGAGACGACGTAGTCGAGGATCCGCTCTTCCAGGGCGGCGCCAGTCAATTGGTTGATCTCCCGCAGGCAGGAGGGGCTGGTGATGTTGACCTCCAGCACCTTGTCGCCGACGATGTCGACCCCGGCCAGGTGGATCTCCTCCGCCACCAGCCAGGGGCGCAGTCGGGCGGCGATGGACCGGTCGACGTCGGTCAGTTCGCACGGGACGCAGCAGCCGCCGGCGTTGACATTGGAACGGAAACTGCCGGCCGGCGGCACCCGCCGCACCCAGCCGAGGATCTCCCCCCCCAGCAGCAGCACCCGCTTGTCCCCCTCGACGATTTCCGGCAGGAACCGCTGCGCCTGCATAAAGGTGCTGCCGGCGACGGTCGCCTCCGCCAGCTTCTGTTCCCCCTGCGGGTCGTGGCGCTCGAGGACGAAAACCCCGCGACCGCTGCACTCGTCGAGCGGCTTGATCACCGCTTTGCCAATCCGGTCGACAAACGCCAGCAGGTCGGCCGGCGCTGCGCTGATCAGCGTCTCAGGCATCAGGCCAGGGAAATAAAGGGGGATGAACTTCTCGCCGTGCAGCTTCAGCGCCCGGGCCGGATTGACCTGCAGCACCCACGGCGGCAGCCGGTCGAGAATGGCGCAGGCCTGCAGGTAGGCGGCGTCGACGGGCGGGTCCTTGCGCATGTAGACGACGGCGAGCTCGCTCAGATCGAGATCCTGCGCCGCCCCAGCGCGAAACAGCTCCTCGCCGGCGACAAAGCGGATCGGTCGCACCCGACCCCAGGGGCGCTCGTCCTGCAGCCGCAGGTCGGCCAGGGTGCAGTAGCCGACCCGGTGGCCGCGGCCGAGGCTGGCCCGCATCAGCGCCAGGGAGGTGTCGGTCGGTGGATCGAGGCGCTCCGGCGGGTCGATGACGAAGAGGGAAACAGGGGTGGGCATCGGCGGCTCAGGGCAAGAGGGGAGTGAGGGAAAACATCCCCCTCATTATAACCACGGCCGCCGGCAGCGACAAGTTTGCGGTTGCAATCGACCCGAAGTTGCGGTATATAACCCTCTCTGCGCGATTAGCTCAGTTGGATAGAGCGTTGGCCTCCGGAGCCAAAGGTCAGTGGTTCGAGTCCACTATCGCGCGCCATAAAAAAGTACAGGGTTAGCCATCATCGGCTAGCCCTTTTTTTGTTCCAGAATGCCTCCAATTCTTATTTCAACCACTTTCTCTCCTTGCCTCAATTCCAGGCAAAGGGCCAACTTCGTCGCAAAGGCGCGCGGTTGCCTGATCTCGTCCACAAGGAAGAGACCCTTTATCCAGAAAAACTGTGGATTAAATCTTCTCCCGTCCCTTGCCACGGTCCATATCTGTGCTTTAATTAACCAGTTGGTGATTTATGGTAATTTAGCGTTCATTCCATCAAGGAAAAAAGAGACATGAAAAAAAGAGTTCTTGGAACAGCACTGGTACTCCTGCTGGCGGCCGGTTCAGCTTGGGCCGGTCAGCAAGCGGGGGCGTTTACCATCTCCCCGATGCTCGGCGGGATTGTATTCGAGGGGGACCAGCAGGTGAAAGACGATTTCGCCTACGGCCTCGGGATTGGCTATAACCTGACCGAAGCTTTTGCTCTGGAGGCCGTTTTCGTTGGCTCCAGCGCCGAGCGTAACAGAAGTGACGGCGGCAGCAAAACCACCCTCTCCACCTATCGCCTCGACGCTCTCTATCACTTCCTGCCGAACAGCACCCTCGTCCCTTACGTGGCGGCTGGCGTCGGGGGCTACAACATCAAGGGTGACAGCGAGTTCATGGGCAATTACGGCCTGGGACTCCTTTATTATGTGACCGAAAACCTGGCTCTGCGCGGTGACGTCCGCCATCTTCTGGTCACCGAAGAGAGCAACCTGGATCACAACCTGCTCTACACCGCCGGTCTGAAG
>JACZKF010000128.1 GCA_014860175.1 Desulfuromonadales bacterium
CCCGCGAAGAAAGCCGGCGCCGACTCGTCCCCATATTCTTCCAGGGCCAGCAGGAAGACCTCCACCAGATAAGGAGAAAACTGGCTGCCGCTGCCTCGCTGCAGTTCCTTGATCGCCTGCTCCCGGGACAGTCCGACGCGATAGGGGCGCGAGGAGGTCATCGCGTCGTAGGCATCGGTAATGGCCAGAATGGCGGCAAACAGGGGGATCTCCTCCCCCTGGAGACCGGCAGGATAACCCCGGCCGTCCCAGCGTTCATGGTGGTGCAGCACCGCCGGGACGTAATGGCAAAGGGAATCGACCAGGCGCAGGATGTCGGCTCCATGTTCAGGATGCTTGAGAATACAGGCATGCTCGACGCTGCTCAGCGACCCGCGCTTGTGCAGGATCCGGTCGGGGATCCGGATCTTGCCGACATCGTGCAGGAAACAGGCGACCGTCAGATCGCGCTGGGCGGCGGCCGAAAGATTGAGCCGGCGGCCGACCAGCGAAGAGAGGGTGGCGACCCGGGTCGAGTGCCCCAGGGTATACTCGTCACGGGCATCCATGGCCGCCGCCAGCAGCCGGACCGTGGCCACATAGGCCTCCTCCAGCTGCTGGGCGTGTTCGGCCAGACGGGCTTTCTGCCGTCCCAGCTCGGTGGCCATGGTATTGAACTCCCGGGTGAGCCGGCCGAGTTCATCGCCGGAGGTGACCGGCACCCGGACGCATTCACCCGCCTGCAGCGCCGCCACTCCCAGAGAGAGTCGCTTGATCGGCCGGGTGAGAAGAGTGGCCAGCAGAAGAGTCCCGATCAAGCCGGCGCCGAGAACGCCGGCGGCGACCAGGGCGACTTTCCCCCGGGCTTCAGCCCGGGATCCCTGCAGGACCTGATCGCCGATCCCCAGGTAGATCTCGCCGATCCGTTTACCGGAAAAAAGAACCGGAGTATGAAATTCGAAGGCCGCCGCCTCGCCAGACAGCCGGCTCACCGTGCTCCCCCCCGACTGCGGCAGCAGCTCGCCGGTGGCCGGAAGAAAGTCACCCCCGGTCGCCTCCAGCCGGCTATGGGCGAGGATTTTCCCCCGGGTATCGACAATTGCCAGATAGACGAGATCATCTTGAGCTTCGATCGTCTTGGCGGCCAGATTGTCCAGGGCCAGCCGATCCCCCTCGAGGATACTGAAAGCCGCCGGGGAAGCGATACTGGCGGAGATCGCCGCCCCGCGTCGGACCAGCTCGGCCAGCAGGGTCTCCTCCATGACGTCGAGCATGACCAGGGAGGAGCCGAGGGTCAACAGGGAAATCAGCCCGCAGGTCCACAGCGCCAGCTTCATGCTGATGCCGCGAAAACGGTCGAGCCACCCACCCATTGACATCCTGTCTGGCCTCCTGTGATTCCATCTCCTGCGCCATCGTGCCGGCGACGTAAAGTGTGTCCGCCGAACGGGCGCAGTTTAATGTAATTTCCAGCGGCAGGCAACCGGCTTTTCCAACTCTTGGCCCGCGGCGGTTATGGGACAAGAACCAGGAAAAATAGTAGCACTCTTCCGGCAGAACTCTAGTCATCATTAAAGTATTTAAATCCACTCCCCCGTGGGGTTTCTTGACACCCCCCCGGAGAATGGTATCGATTGGGCATAGCGAACGCATTAGGCACACCCCTTCGCCAGGAGGTGGTCATGAGAAAAGATCGAGCAATGGAAGAGGATCGCGGCCGCCGGGCGAGAAAACCGCGGGAGATCCCCAAAAAAGGGTGGCGCGACATTCTGGTGCGGGTCAGCCAGGAGCAGAAAAAGGACAACCTGTCGATTGTCGCTGCCGGCGTCGCCTTTTACGCCCTGCTGGCCATTTTCCCCGCCCTGGCCGCTCTGATCTCTATTTATGGGTTGGTGGCCGATCCGGCGCAACTGGAACAGCAGCTGCAGTCTCTCGGCCAGGTGCTGCCGCCGAACGCCTACGAGGTCATCGGCCAGCAGCTGCATGCGATCGTCACCAGTTCCGGCGGTGCCTTGGGGCTGGGGGTAATCGCCGGCATCCTGCTTTCCCTCTGGAGCGCCGCCAAGGGGATGAAGGCGATGATCACCGCCCTGAACATCACCTATGAGGAGAAGGAGCGCCGCGGCTTCGTGAAGTTAAACGGCGTCGCCCTGCTGCTGACGTTAGGGGCCATCGTCTTCGTCCTCTTCTCCCTCGGGTTGATCGTGGTGCTGCCGGCGCTGCTCGATCGGCTCCCTCTCCCCGAGCTGTTGCAGGGGGTGCTCTCCTTTGCGCGCTGGCCACTGCTCGGCTTGCTGGTGATCGCCGCCCTGGCCCTGCTCTACCGCTATGCCCCGAGCCGCGACCAGCCGCAATGGAAGTGGGTCAGTTGGGGGGCGGTGGCAGCCACCGGGCTCTGGCTCGTACTCTCCGCCCTGTTCTCCTTTTACGTCTCCAATTTCGGCAACTACAACGAAACTTACGGCTCGGTCGGAGCGGTCGTCATTCTCCTGCTCTGGTTTTTTCTCACCGCCTACATGGTACTGCTCGGGGCCGAGATGAATGCCGAAATGGAGCATCAGACGCGGCACGACACCACTCGCGGTGAACCGCGGCGGATGGGGGAACGCGACGCCAGGATGGCCGACACGGTAGCCCGCAAACCATAAGGGTTGACTTGCCTCTCCAGGCACAGGTAGAACTACAGCAGAGATTATCCTCCTCCTCCTGGAGAGCCGATGTTCGAACCGATTGACCTGGCCCTGGTTGTTTTGGGTCTGCTGCTGGTTATCACCGGCACCGCGCTGCTGCTCCGGCGGCCGAAGCGGCCGCGACCGGCCGAATATGAGGCGGTTCCTGTGCTGTCGGCGGTGGAACGTTCCTTTCTGGGGCGGCTGGAGACAGCGGCCGGCGCCGAGTTGCGCATCCTGGTCAAAGTGGGGTTGCCGGCGCTGCTCGTACCGGCGTCGGGGCTGCGCTCGAAACGACAGCGGCTGCTCGCCTTGCGCCTGCAGCCGCATCGGATCGACTTTCTTCTCTGCCGCGCCGCCGACCTGACGGTCCACAGCGCCATCTCCCTCTGCGGGGAGGCCAAGACGCGCCAGGAGTTGCAGCAGCTCCTCACCGTCGTCGACATCCCCTGCCTGAGCTTTCCCCCGGATGATTTGCCGTCATTGGAAGAGTTGCGGGCCCGGCTCGCCGCCCTGAACACCGCATCGGCGCCAGATTCTGGCGACTGGGCGCTGGGGACTGCAGAGTGGCTCGGGTTGGAACAAGAAGCTGACGAATGGCAGATCGTTCAGCCGCGACGGCCGCCAGCGCCGGCCAAACCAGCCGACGCCTCCATCTTGTGCCCCGAGTGTGGATCGGCCATGATCCGGCGGCGGATGGCTCGTGGGCCGCACGCCGGTGGAGAATTCTGGGTCTGCCCCAACTATCCCGACTGCCGGCGGATGATCCCGACCCTGGGGAACTGACCTGCTACCCCCCCTCAGTCCGACCTCCCGGCGGGGCCTCGTACAGGGTCAGCTCCCAGCTATCCCCGGTGACCTGGTGGCGGACGATATAGAGCGCCCGGTCATCGCCGCGCAGCTTGAAATAGCGATGGTCCGGGGCCAGCCAGCAATCGAGCAGCTCGATCACCTCGATCGACCGCCCACCAAGGCGCAGTCGCCGCGGCGTCTCCTCCCCCCGATAGCCCGCGTAGCAATCGACCTCAATCCGGAAAGGACTTCTCGGTTCCGGCATTTCTCTCTCCTTTCTCCTCTCCTTTGGCAGCAGTCTTCTCCCGCCGCCAGTGCTCCTCTCATTGAGGGAGCGCCGTCACCTGCTACACTATGATGAATCGCCAAGGCGAAGAACACAACCCAAGGAGACTGTCATGATCTGCCGTCCGCCCCTCTTCGGTCTACTCTTATTCACCCTGTTCATCGGTGCGTGCACCACCGTGCCGGTTACCGGTCGTCAGCAGCTGGATCTGGTTCCCGACAGTTCCCTGGTGCAGGCCAGCCAGCAGCAGTACCAGCAGTTCCTGCAGGAGAACCCGGTGGTTCGCGGCACACCGGAGAGCGAACTGGTGCAAAGGATCGGTCAGCAGATCCGGCGGGGGGTGGAGCAGTATTTCGCCGGCGAAGGGAACCCCGGCGCGGTAGCCGATTACCAGTGGGAGTTCAACTTGGTCGACAGCCCCGAGGTCAATGCTTTTGCCATGCCCGGAGGGAAAGTGGTGGTCTACCAGGGTCTGCTGAAGATCGCCGACACCCCGGCCCAACTGGCGGCGGTGGTGGGGCACGAAGTCGCCCACGTCGTCGCCCGCCATGGCAATGAGCGGGTCAGCCAAGGGCTGCTGGCTCAAATGGGGGGGACGGCGCTGTCGGCTGCGATGCAAAATCAGCCTCAGGCGACCCAACAGCTGCTGATGACCGCCTTTGGCGCCGGCGCCCAAGTCGGGGTTCTCCTCCCCTTCAGCCGACTGCAGGAGGCCGAGGCCGATCACCTGGGGCTGATTTTCATGGCCCTGGCCGGTCACGACCCGAATGCCGCCGTTGAGGTCTGGCAGAAAATGGCGACCCAGGGGGGAGCCGGGGCCCCCGAGTTCCTCAGCACCCACCCGGCCGACACCACCCGGATTGAAAACATCCGCAAAAATATCCCGGAGGCGATGCGCTACTATCGGCCGAACTGATCGGATCCGAACTGATCGGATAAGTAAAACAGTGTTTGACTTTAGTGCGGCTCATGATATTGTATTTGCAATATATACCGTTGTCCACATGCCCTGTGAAGGAAAGGAGCCGCCCATGAACTGGATGCCCGTCGCTGTGCTGGCCGTTTTCTGGCTACTCACCCCTGCTGCCGCCATTTCCCGCGATTGCGGGCCGGCGGAAATCTGCTTGCCGACGGCCCTTGGCACCGTCACCTTCCCTCATGCCGTTCACCAGGAGCGAATCGGCGATTGCCGCACTTGCCACCATCAAGGGGTCGAGGCCGGAGCCTGTCACAGCTGCCACGACATCGATACCCAACCCCCCAAAGCCAAAGACGCCTTCCACGGCATGTGCGTGGGATGCCATCGCCAGCAGGGGGGGCCCGTGAACTGCAACGGCTGCCATACCCGTTAAAAGCAAAGAGCCCGACCGTCGGGCCAGGCTCTTTTGGGCAGTGCAGAAGTGGGAGCTCCTTAGGGGCCGGTGATGCGGCCGGCCCCGACCAGGCGCTGCCGCCAGTAGGGGTCGCTCAGGGTCGCATAAGAGACTTGCTTCCCCTTGGAGGGGGCATGGATGAAGCGGTCCGCCTCGACAAAGATGCCGACATGACTGATCTGCTGCCGTGAAATTTGGAAGAAGAGCAGATCCCCTGGCTGGAGACGGTCGATTTCGATGAGCTGACTGTACCGGTACTGCTCCCTGGAACTGCGCGGCAGTTCCACTCCGGCCTGGCGGAACGAAAAAAGGACCAGGCCGCTGCAGTCGAATCCGGCTGGAGAGTGGCCGCCGCGCACATAGGGGGTACCGAGTAGGCGGCGGGCAACCTCCAGAGCTCGCCGCCCCGGGTCGGTGCCGATCGACTCATCCATGTGGAGTATCTGGCCGATCGGATCGGACGCTTCCGGCAAATCAGCCGCTGCTGACATGGGCGACTGCCTCTCCGGAAGGGAGAGAGGCCCTGCGGCCAGAGTCGGCTTTGGCTCCGGAACCAGAGCCGGATTGGGAGACGCTGGCACCGGGGAGACCGCCGGCCGACTCCCCACGCCCGACGGGGAGAGAGCCGGGGGGAGCATGGCTGCCCCACAGCCGGAGAGAAGGAGCAACGCCACTCCCGGCAACACCATCGATATCCCCAATCTGCTGCGCACGCGGCCTCCCTGGTTCGGCATTGCCCGGCATGAATGCCGCCACTATACGCAAAAAAGCCGCATCCCGCCAGCCCGATTGTCGCAAAAAAGCACCCTTCGACCCTCCCCTCAGCTATAATACTATCTTTGCCCCGCTCGATCCTATCCTCGACGGCTCCCGACCCGATTGGGCCGTGGCACGCCAAGGCGGGGCTCACCCTCGTGCGCTACAACAGGAAACCCAATAAAGGTCTGTGCCGATGAACGAACAACCAACGACCATCCGTCTACGCGACTACCGCCCCCCGGCCTACCTGGTGGAAACCATCGATCTCCACTTCGACTTGGCGGAAGAGCAGACGCGGGTCACCGCCCGCCAAAGCCTGCGCCGCCATCCCCAGGCCGTCGGTGCTCCTGCGCTGGAGCTCCACGGTTGCCAGCTGCAGCTGCAGATGCTGCGTCTCGATGGTCGAGTGCTGACCGCGGCCGACTACCGCATCGAGGGGGAAATTCTGACCATCCTTCAGGTGCCGGAGCAGTTTTCGCTGGAGGTGGAGACGCTGATCCACCCCGCCGCCAATACTGCCCTGGAAGGTCTCTATCTTTCCAATGACATCTTCTGCACCCAATGCGAGGCGGAAGGGTTTCGCCGCATCACCTTCTTCCCCGACCGCCCCGATGTCCTGGCCCGCTTTACCACCACCCTGGTCGCCGACCGGGAGAAGTACCCGGTACTGCTGGCCAACGGCAACCGGGTCGATGGCGGTCTGCTGGAAGGGGGGAGGCATTTCGCCCGCTGGGACGACCCCTTCCCCAAACCGGCCTACCTGTTTGCCCTGGTGGCCGGCAATCTGGTCAAAGTGGAGGATACCTTCGTCACCCGCTCGGGGCGCAAGGTGGTGCTGCAGATCTGGATCGAAGAGCGCAACCGGGACAAGTGCGATCATGCCATGCGCTCGCTGCAAAAGGCGATGCGCTGGGACGAGGAGACCTTCGGCCTCGAATACGATCTCGATATCTATATGATCGTCGCTGTCGACCACTTCAACATGGGGGCGATGGAGAACAAGGGGCTCAACATCTTCAACTCCAAATACGTCCTGGCCTCGCCGCAGACCGCCACCGATGCCGACTTCCAGGCCATCGAGGAGGTGATCGGCCACGAATACTTCCACAACTGGACCGGCAACCGGGTCACCTGCCGCGACTGGTTCCAGCTCTCCCTCAAGGAGGGGCTGACGGTCTTTCGCGACCAGGAGTTCGCCGCCGACATGACCAGCCGGGCGGTCAAGCGCATCGAGGACGTGCGCCTGCTGCGTAACGCCCAGTTTCCCGAGGATGCCGGGCCAATGGCGCATCCGGTGCGCCCCGACGCCTACGTCGAAATCAACAACTTCTATACCTCCACCGTCTACAACAAGGGGGCGGAGGTGATCCGCATGTACCAGACGCTCCTCGGTCGCGACGGTTTCCGCCGCGGCCTGGTGCTCTATCTGCAGCGCCACGACGGTCAGGCGGTGACGGTCGAGGATTTCCTCGCCGCCATGGCCGAGGCCAACGGGACCGATCTCGGCCAGTTCATGCGCTGGTACACCCAGGCCGGCACCCCGCTGGTCAAAGTGACCCGCCAGTGGGACGCGGCGACCGGCACCCTGACCCTGACCTGCACCCAGTCGACGCCGCCGACCCCGGGGCAGCCGAGCAAGGAGCCGTTCCATCTCCCGCTGACCGTCGGCCTGCTCGCCAACGACGGCCGTGACCTGCCGCTGCAGTTGGCGGGAGAGGACGCCACCGCCGGTCCGACCCGGGTGCTGGAGCTGCGGCAAGCGGCAGAGAGCTTCCGCTTTACCGGCCTGCCGGCCGGCTGCGTCCCCTCCGTGCTGCGGAGCTTCTCCGCCCCGGTGCGGCTCGAAACCGACTTGAGCGAAGAGGAAACGGCCTTCCTCTTCGCCCACGACAGCGACTCCTTCAACCGCTGGGAGGCCGGCCAACAGCTCGCCACCCGGATGCTGCTGCGGCTCATCGCCGAGCAGCGCAGCGGCCGGCCGATCGTCATCGACCCCACGTTCCTGCAGGCGTTTCGCCGGGCCCTCGGCGACCCCGCCGCCGACCCGGCGCTGCTCTCCCTGGCCCTGTCGCTGCCGACGGAAATCTATCTGGCCGAGCAGCTGACCGAAGTCGATCCGGAAGCGATTCACCAGGTGCGGGAGGCGATCCGCCACCAGTTGGCGGAGGCGCTGCGCCCCGAGTTTCTGCGGGGCTACGGAGCCGGCACCGAGACTACCCCCTATAGTCCGGAACCGGCGGCAGTGGGGCGGCGCAGTCTGAAAAACCTCTGCCTCGCCTACCTGATGACCTTAGGCGATGAGCAGGCGCGCGCCCTCTGCCTGACTCAGTACCGGCAAGGGAACAACATGACCGATGTGCTGGCCGCGCTAAGCTGCCTGGCCCAGACCGATCTGGCCGAGCGCCCGGAAGTGCTGGCCGATTTCTACTCCCGCTGGCAGACCGAGCCGCTGGTGGTCGACAAATGGTTCACCCTGCAAGCGACCTCCCGCCGGTCGCAGACCCTGGTCGAAGTGGAGGAACTGACCCGCCATCCGGCCTTCAGCCGGAAAAACCCCAACCGGGTCCGCGCCCTGGTCGGCGCCTTCGCCCAGGCCAATCCGGCCCGCTTCCACACCTCCGACGGGGCCGGTTACCGCTTCCTGGCCGATCAGGTGCTCGCCCTCGACCCTCTCAACCCACAGGTGGCGGCCCGCCTCGTCTCACCGCTAAGCCGCTGGCGACGGTTGGAAGCGGGGCGCCAGGCAATGATGCAAAAAGAGCTGCAGCGCATTGCCGCCGCTCCCGGCCTCTCGCGCGATGTCTACGAGATCGTCAGCAAGAGTCTGGCGTAGTCAGGCCGCGCACCATCGGTCGGATCGGTCGGATTCCATGCGGCCCACTTGACTGGAGAAACGGATGAAAGATGTTCTGATCGTCGGCTGTGGCGACATCGGCCGGCGGGTCGCCCGGCTGGAGCAGGGGCGCGGCGCGCGCGTCAGCGCCACCTGCCGGCGGCCGGAACAGGCGCCGGAGCTGGCTCGCCTCGGCCTCGAGCCGGTCATTGCCGATTTCGAC
>JACZKF010000129.1 GCA_014860175.1 Desulfuromonadales bacterium
GCTCGAAGCGGTCTTCTTCGGAACCGACCACTTCTCCCGCCAGCCCGCGGCGATGCGCCGCCCGCCAATTCTCTCCGATCTCCGGAAAGATCTCGTAGTGGGAGCGGCCGAGGAGCTCCCGGCCAGCCAGACCAAACTCATCGAGCCAGCGCCGACTGACGGCGAGATAGCACATCTGGCGGTCGAACATGGCCAGGGCGGCCGGAGCGTGGGCGATGAACAGCTGCAGCCGGCTCCGCTCCTCGGCCAGACGCGCCTCGCTGCGCTGCAGGGCGCCCAGAGCGCGGCGCACCAGCAGATCGATCAACAGGGCACTGCCGACGACGAACAGCCACCCCTTCCAGCTCTGCCAGCGGGTCAGATGGACCGGATCGTCGACCAGAGAGAGGAGCAGCCGGTCGCCGAAATAAATCCACAGCAGTGACAAGGCCAGGTAGATCAGGGCGATGCGCCGGGCGGCGGTGATCGGATAACGGGAGTTCGTAAGTGAAGAGGGTATCACTTGGGAGGACAGGCGTCCGCCGACGCCGCTTCAAGGAGCCTTGCCTGCCCTTGGACCAGTTCGGCGAAGGCCGACGCCGGTAGAGGCCGGCTGAACAGATATCCTTGATAGATGTCACACCCGCAGCCGGCAAGGAATGCCAGCTGTTCGTCGGTTTCGACCCCTTCGGCGACCGCGATCAATCCGAGGTTGTGGGCGATATCGATGACGCTGGTGACAACGGAGGCGCCGCTCGGGTCGGTGATCACGTCGTTAATAAAGGAACGATCGATCTTGAGGCTGTCAACGGGGAACCGGCGCAAATAGTTGAGGCTCGAATAGCCGGTGCCGAAGTCGTCCAGGCTCAGCCCCACCCCCAGCTTTTTGAGAGCCAGCATGGTCCCCTCCGCTTTCCTGGGATCATCCATGACCATGCTCTCGGTCAACTCCAGCTCAAGATACCGTGGATCCAGGCCGACCTCCTGCAGAATGTTCTGCACCAGCTGCGGCAGGTCTCCTTTGCGAAACTGCCGGGCGGAAAGGTTGACTGCCACGCTCATCGGCGGCAATCCCTCCGCCTGCCAGGCCCGGTTCTGCCGACAGGCTTCCCGCAGGACCCAGCTGCCAAGGGGGACGATCAACCCGGTCTCCTCGGCCAGCGGGATGAAATCGGCCGGCGACACCATCCCCCGTTGAGGGTGATGCCAGCGGACCAGCGCCTCGCAGCCGACGACCCGGCCACTGGCCAGATCGACCTTGGGTTGATAATGGAGGCAAAACTCCTGACGTTCGAGCGCCTGGCGCAAGGCCCCTTCGAGTTCCAGTGTCTCGACGACACGTTGGTTCAACTCCGGAGAATAAAAAGAGAAGTTGCTGCTGTCGTGCTTCTTGGCCCGGTACATGGCCATATCGGCATTGCGGATCAGGGTCGAGCCATCGCTGCTGTCTTTGGGGTAGAGGCTGATACCAAGGCTGGCCGTCACCGTAATTTCCCGGCCGCCGATCTGGTAGGGGAAATTCAGTTGATCGAGAAGCTTTCTCGCCACCAGACCCACATCTTCCTCGCTGGCCACCTCGGCCAGCAGGACGACGAACTCATCCCCCCCCATCCGGGCGACGGTGTCCGCCTCGCGGACATTGAGCAGAAGACGCTCCGCCACGGCACACAACAGCTGATCGCCGAAATCGTGCCCCAGGCTGTCATTGAAGACTTTGAACCGGTCCAGGTCAAGCAGCAGCACCGCCACCAGACGCCCTGAGCGATGGGCGTAATGGAGCGACTGCGCCAAGCGATCCTGCAGCAGGGCGCGATTGGCCAGACCGGTCAGCTCATCGTGGGTGGCCAGGTGCTCCAGCCGGATTTCGTAGCGCTTGCGCTCGGTGATATCGACGTCGAGACAGAAAAGCTCGGGTGCGCGGCCGGGGTTTTGCAGGACGACATGGCTGGAATAGACATCCACCCGTGTCCCATCTTTGCGCAGGAGGCGGAGTTCGGCGGCCGGAATGGCCTGACCTGTCGCCACCATTAATTCAAGGGCCGCCTTTACCTTTTCGCGCTCTGCCGGGGGGATGATCAGCTCGATCATGTTGCGCCCGATGGCCTCATCGGCCGTGTAGCCGTAGAATTTCTCGGAGGCCTGGTTCCAGTACAAGACCGTCCCGTCCATGGCATAGCCCTGACAAGCGATGGCCGGAACCTCCTGGAGCAGAGTGCGGAAACGGTCCTCGCTTTCGCGCAGGGCACTTTCAATTTGTTGATGTTTCTGACGCAGGTTCCATTCTCGCAGGGCGCTTTGCACCGCCTTGGGCATGCGAGCGAAGGTTTCGGACGATTTGACGATGTAGTCGAAAGCGCCGTTTTTCATCGCTTCGACCGCCAGCTCCTCATTGCCGTAGGCGGTCATGATCAGCAGTGGAAACGCTCTGTCTTCCCCGACATGGTGGTTCAGCACATCGGTGGCGCGGCCGTCGGGCAGATTCATGTCCATCAGCACGATGTCGGGCGGATTAGCGGCCACCGACCAGCGATACTCCTGCAGGGTGCTGACAACCTGTATTTTCACTCCCGGGCTTTGCGCCTTGAAGGCCCGGGAAATGGCTTCGGCGTGCGCCGCTTCATCTTCGACAATAAGAACATCGATCCCCCCTTTACCCATGCCTTGCTCCTTTGCCGATCAGAGATTCTGGTTCCACACCAGCCAGTAGTAGCCGAAGGCCTCCAGTAACTCGGAAAATTTGCCGAAATCCAGCGGCTTGACCAGATAGCTGTTGGCATGACAGTCGTATGCTTTGGCAATATCCGTCTCGGCCGCCGACGTCGTCAGAACCACCACGGGGATCCGGGCAAGGGCGGGATCGCCCTTGATCGTTTTCAGCACCTCCAGACCATCGACCCTCGGCATCCGCAGGTCGAGCAGGATCAGGCCGGGGGTCGGCGAGAGATTCGGGTCGCTGTAGCCATTGCAGCGGTAGAGATAATCGAGGGCCTCCTGGCCGTCGACTACATGCTCCAACTGGTTGGCAATACGGGACTTTTCCATGTTTCTGCGGACAATCTCGGCATGGGCCGGATCGTCCTCGGCCAGCAATATGACAATCGGTTCGCCTTTCATTGTTCAACACCTCCTTCACTGACGGCGGCAGGAAGGGTGAACCGGAACCGGCTCCCTTTCCCACACCCCTCGGATTCCACCCAGATCCGCCCCTTGTTCAATTCCACAATGCGCTTGACCAGCGCCAGCCCCAATCCCGACCCCTGCGCCTCGCGGTTGAGCTGGTCAAAAAGGCCGAAAATCTTCTCCCTATAGCGCGGATCGATCCCGATACCGTTATCGCCGACCTGGAAGATCGGCCCTTCGGGCGTCTGCTCCACCCCAACCCTAATCTCCGGGATGGTGTCGGGCGATCGGTACTTGATCGCATTGTCAATCAGGTTTTGCCAGAGTTCCACCAGCCGCGAGCGCTCACCTAGAAGGGTGAGAGGAACGTCGGCGACCTGGACCTGCACGCCATGCTCCGCGACGGGGCCGGCCAGAATCGTCAACGCCTCATCGACCACCTGACAAAACGAGACCTGTTCCCTGGTGGAAGCCACCCGGCCGACCTGGGCAATCTGGAGCAGATCGGTCAATAGTCGCCCCATCCGGTCGGCGGCCATATGCATGTAGTACAGGTCCTTCCCGACCCTCTCCTGGTTGCCGGTTTCCAGATCTTTTTCGAGAAATCCGAGAAAGGTCTTGAAGGTGACCAGGGGGCTTCTCAGATCGTGGGAGACGGTGTAGGTGAAACGCTCCAGCTCGGCATTGTAATCGTCCAGTTCGGCGTTTTTGGCCCGGATCTCCGCCTCCCGCTTCTGACGCTCGGCGACTTCCTGCCGCAGGTCGGCGGTTCGCCGGCGCACCGTGCGCCGCAAGGTCCAGCTCCACAAAGAGGTGCCGAGCAACAGCAGCAAAATGGGGATCACGATCCAGAACGAAAGGCGCAAGATCTCCCGCAGGGGCAACGCCTGATTTTCATAAACCCCGAGCCACTTGGCATAAATCTGCCGGTATTCGCCCGTGGCCTTGAGATTGGCCAGACCCTCCGAGAGCAGCGCCAGGAGCCGTTGATTCTTCTCCGGTACCGCATAGCAGTAGTCCGGAGAGCGAACCGAAAAGTCGGCGACCCGGAGATTTTTCCACCCCCGCTTGGCGATCCAGTAGTAGGCGGGGATGGTCGCGACCAGAGCACAATCGTGTTCACCGGCAGCCAGCTGGGCCAGGGCCTCCTCCTGGCTCGCGACCAGGACGAGTTGATCGCCGTAGCCGAGTTCGACGGCAGCATCGTGCATGATGTCGCCCTGCATCACCAGAATCGACTTGCCGCCGAGCGCGGAGAGACTGCCGGGTATTTCTGAGTTGGCCCTGACCACAATGGCGTGGTTGACCACCGCGTGCGCCGGTGTGAAGCCGAAAGTTCGTTCCCGCTCCGGGGAGTAGAACATCCCCTGCACCACGTCAATTTCGTCCCGTGCCAGCGCCTCGCGAATCTCGCCCCAGGGACCGAGCCGGAACGTCACCTCGAGCCCCATCTGGCGGGCGATGGCCCGGGTCAGCTCGACGTTGTAGCCAGCCGGCTCGCCATTTTCGTCCAGGTACTCGAAGGGGGGATACTCACTGTCGCCGCCGACCACGATGCGGCTGCGCTCTTTCTGACCGGCCTCGAGCGGCCCGAACCATTTGGCATGCAGCCGGCGGAACGTGCCGTCGGCAATCACCAGCGACAGCCCTTCATTGAGCAGGCTGAGCAGCTGTTTGTCCCCCTCGCCCACGGCAAAGCAGAACGACTGGACAAACTCCGTCAGCGGCGGGCCGACCACCCTCAGGTTGCTCAGCCTTCCCTGCCTCATCAACTGCAGCGCGACCAGGCGTTGGACGATGACGGCGTCGTGGCGCCCTTCGGAAAGTTCGCGCAGCGCCTCCTCGAAAGTGGCTGTGGTGACGACGGTGGCGCCAAGATTGCTGCGGCGCACGAACTCCTCGGCGTTGTCGCCGCGCATGACTGCCACCTGGCGGCCTGCAAGGTTGCCTAGGGTGCGGATCCCCATCTCCCCGTCACGAATGACGATGGTGCCGTGCATCGTCAGGTAGGGGAAGGTGAAATCGAAGAGCTGTTCTCTTTCGGGAGTTCGGCCGACCAGGGGGAGGACCTGGACCTCCCCGGCGGCCAGCATCTGCCGGACTTCGCTCCAGGGACCGAGCTTGAAGGAGACCTCGCGCCCCATGGCCTGGAGGGAAGCGCGCAGCAGTTCCACAGAAAAGCCGTCCGGCTGCCCCTTGGCATCGAGCAGGCAATAAGGTGGGTAGTCGTATTCGGTCGCGGATTGGATGACAGCCGCCGCGCGGGCCGGAGTCAGTTGCGGAGCTTCAGCCGGAGCGCTCTCGGGGTGAACAAAGAGC
>JACZKF010000013.1 GCA_014860175.1 Desulfuromonadales bacterium
TCTTCAGATACTTCTCGCCGTCAAAACCGGCTCCGCGCTGGTAGCGCAGGTGATCTTCGCGCGGCGCCATCCCCCAGTAGTCGGCGCCGACGAAATAGCCCCGGTGGCAGGCGTGGCAATCTTCCTTCTGCGGCCGGGCAATGGCATGCCCATCGTCGCCGTGGCAATCGAGACAGCCGGCGAGATGGCAGCTGTTGCAGTTCTTCTCGAAAAAGTTCCGATCGCGGCGGCCGAAAGCTGCCGCCGCAAACTCCCGCTCACTGGCGCGCAGCGCCATCGGCCCCTGCATGACCCCCTGCATGCCGGGGTGGCAAGCCGTGCAGCCGGCCGCCATCTCGCCAGCAAGGCGCCGCCTCTGACCGTCGGCGCCATGGCAGTCGCCACAAGCCACCGTCGCATGCGCTCCGCGCACCGTCACCAAGTGGCAGACGGTACACTCTTCCGCCCAGGCCATAGAAGAGGGCGCCAGTAACAGAAGCAGCAAAAAGATTTTCCACCAATTACTCATCACCAATTACCCGTCACGCCTTTATCGCCTCTCCAGCCGCCCATAGTCCATCTCCCGGCGGTAGATCGGATCTTTCGGACTCGTATGGCAGACCAGGCAGAGATTGACCGCCAGCACCTTCTTGATTTCGCTGCCGTTCAAGGGGCGCGACTCTTCGCGGGTGATGGCGGAGAAGGCCTTCACCCCTCCGTCCTCCATGGTCAGAAAACCGTCGAGGGGGCGCTCCCCCGACCGTTCGCACAGCAGGGTCGGCTCGATATCTCCTCCGCTGGTAACGCTCTGGCCGAAACCGAGGAAGGCCGGGTTGGCGTGACATTCGCTGCAGCCGACCGCCTTGGCCACGGTGTTGTGGGCATAAAAGGGGGCGAAGCGGAGCTGGTTTTTTCCCTTGTAGGAGGCGACATACCCCTCCTGCGCCGTCTCGCCCCGGCGGTCGCGCACGGTGACGAAAGTCTGGCACCCGGGGGTGACCGGAGAAATCTTCCCCCGTTGGTTGATCGCCAGCGGGAACGGAAAGAGAGTGCGGTAATCCTCGCTTTCGCTGAAAGCGCCTGGAGTCTCGTACCCCTTGATGAAGTCCATCGCCCTGGCGCTCTGGTCGTACTCGGTGTGACAGCCGTAGCACTGGGCCACCGCCTGCGAATGGCAGCTGTAACATTCGAGCCGCTGGTGCCCGGCGATGGCATGCTCGGCCGTGCCGGTGATCACCTTGCTCTCGTGCCGCTTGCCGCTGCGCTTGCCTTGAACCCAGATCTTCCCCCCTTCGACGAAGACGTTGGAGTACATCCGCCCCTTGGCCGTCAGCACCACCTCATCCCCGTACTGCAGCGGCTGGGGGTAGTGGCGCGATTCGCGCAAAGGTTCGGCATTCTCCCGTTCGATACGGGCGGTGCGGGGCAACTGCTCCGAGCTGCCGTGGCAGTCCTCGCAGGTGATCTCCACCTGCTGGTACATGTTCTGGTAGCTGTAGCCATCCCCCATGATGTCGCGGGAGGTGTGGCAGTCGATGCAGTCCATCCCCTTTTCGAAATGGATGTCGGGGACGATGTGGGTGGCGTTGCGCACGCCGCCGATCATGACCGGCCCGGGCTCCCCCCCTCTGGTCGGCACCAGGCCGTTGTTGCCGTCGTTGAGCCCCTGGTAGGCCAGAGCAATGCGGCCGCTGCGATTGTGACAGCGCAGGCAGACCCGGTTGTCCGGCAAAGTGGCCATCCGGTGGGTCTCCGAATAGGGCCACTCCCCCTTGACCGTCGCATCCCCCCCCTGATAGGTGGCGTTGTCATTGTAGGGGAAATGGCAGGCGGCGCAGCCGCTGGCGTGACTGCCGGTCCAGACCTGGTTCGACTCCAAACCGACATGGCAAAGGACGCAGAACTTGCGGTAGAGCTCGCCGGCCATATTATCGAGTTCCCGTACCCCGGCCAGTTCCAGCGGTTTCCCTTCGGGGTCATAGGTCTGCAGCGGCTGGGTAGCGTATCGGCGACCGTCTTCCCCCTCCCAGGTGAGCTGGATGTTGTGGATCATCCCGGTGTTGGTGGTCATCAGGGTCGACTGCACGCGGGCCAGCTGATCGGCGTGGCAGCGGCCGCAGGTGCGCTCCCAGAAGCGGGGATCGGAAGGATTCTTCTTCCCGTACATCCCCCGGTGCGAGGCCTGCTTTTCCCAGGCCCGCTCATTGCCGCCGTGACATTCGGTGCAGCTCGTATGGGTCGGCGAGGCATGCTCCAGCCCCCGGTGGCAAAAGACGCAACTGGACAGGTCGGCAGTGACACCGCAGCCGGTCAGAAGAAATGCAATGAGGAGAAGCAGGAGCGGCATTTTCAGCTACGGCCATCCGGCAGGAGAGGTCCGGCAGGGGGAAAAGAAATTACGCGCGATCCTAGCATGAATCGATGCGGGGGAAAAGGGCGGCTGACGGCCGCCGCCTGGGCGGCGGCCGTCAGCCGAGGAAACATCATGAAAGATGGTCCACCAGCCTATTTTCCTTCTGTACTCAGGCTGATATTTTTCTTGAACTCGCGCCACAGGAACGGGTCGGCATCCATGGTCCCGTACGGCAGGTACCAGAGTTGCACCTGCACGTCCAGATCGGTGACATCTTCCGGGAAGAAGATCTGAAAATGTTCTTTCTTGGTCTTGCCCGGGTGCAGGCCCGACTCTTCGATCAGGCCGCTCTTCTCATAGGGGCCGCGCCCCATCCGGTCGCCGCGGGCGAACTGCTGCGGCACCGGCATGTAGATTTTTTCCTTGTTGAACACTTCTTCGCCATCTTTGGTTTTTGCGCTTACCGACAGAACCAGTCGGTTGGGGGTCGGTCAGCCATCGGGGATGACGTGGCCAGCCCGGTTGGTCATCGCAACCTCAAGAGAGACGTACGGCTTGACCTCGGTACGATCGCGCCAGTAGACCCCCATCGCCTTGGCTTCGAAGTCGAGGGCCGCCTTGTTCATCGCCTCGCTGCGGTAGCTCTGCATGTCGTGCCCCAAGCCGCTTTTGCGCATGTGGCATTCCTGACAGCTCTCCTGCCCCCCTTCGGCCCGGTACGACCAGAGATAGCTGCCGTAGGCGGTGGCGCATTGGGTCGGGTTGTCGAGCTCCAGGTTCGGCCCCAGACCATGACATTGCCCGCACAGGATCGATTCGCTCATGATCGGGCTTTTGGCCATCTTCGGGAACTTGTCCGAAGGATGCTCGCCGTCCATGCTGCCGTAGACGACCCCGGCCTGGGGATAGCCATCGGTCCACTTGTGGGTGATGGCGTTGCGGTTGTGGCAGACCAGGCAGTTGATGTTGAGCCCCTTGAGCTTCGCCTGCTCTTTTTCGAAGGTGGCCGTGTCATCGTTACGCAAGGCGTTTTGCCAGCTGTAGATGCTGGCGATGATCTCCTTGGCCACCGCGTCGGTGGCGTCGGCCAGCTGCGGCAGATGGCATTTGGCGCACCCCATCAGGTGCTCCACCTTCACGTCCTTGGGATCTTGGACCCCGGAGAAAGGCCATTCCAGCAGCCCGTTGACGATGGCGGTGCGGAAAGTGGCGGCGGTGCGGCCGGTGCCATAAATGGAGCGGGAGTGCACCGATCTCTCCCACTGTTCGTGTGCTTCCTGGTGGCACTCGATGCAGGAGCTGGAGTCGTACATCGCGACCAGCTCGGCGATCGAGTTCGCCTTTTTCTTGGCGCCGATCATCCCCTTCTTCGGGCCCCCCGGGACCGCATCGGCGGCCAGGGCGAGTCCCGCCGATAGGGCGAGCGCCACCAAGATCAATAATCCTTTAAGCTTCATCGTGCTCCCTCTTGGCAATCAGGCGCCCCCGCCGATGGCGGGGGCGTCATCTTCAGTTAGCAGCCCTGCAGCATGTCGCTGCCCTTTTTCGGGGCAGCTTTCTTCTCTTTTTTGACTTCCACTTCGACGGCGGCGCCGACGGCCAACTGCCCCCCCTTGCCTTTTTCCACTTCGATGGTCACCACGTCGCCGTTGACGGCGGTCACTTTGCCGGCAACGGTCGCTTCCTGGGACAGGGCCAAGCCGGAGAAAGTGAGCATCAGGGCGGCAACCAGCACAACGATTTTTTTCATCTCTTAGCTCCTTGGGTTGAGGTTGAAATTAGAAGATCACCTGCAACTGCACTACGACGGTGTCGAAGTCCTGGAAGGACGGCGAACTCTTGTCGAAATCGACGGTCGAGTATTCGGCCGTCAGCTTCAGGTCCTGACCGCGGAAATAGTAGTTGAAACCGGCGCCCATCCAATCGATTTCCTGGTCGAAGACGCCGTCCAGGTTGGCAAAGGACCAGTTCTCGTAGCGGGCGAAGAACTGCAGCGGCATCGTGGGGAGCATATAGCCGACCTTGCCGTACCAGCCGTTCTTCTCGCCGTTGAGGCCGATGGTGCCGGCCTCGGGAGCGGCCCCCTGGTAGGCGTCGTCCAGGTCGTAATCGACATAGGCGGCGGAGGCGGTCACGGTGCCGACGCCGGCCACCGGGTACTCGAAGAAGCCGTCGACGGTCCAGGCCTCGTAGTCGACCGCTTGGCCAGGAGCGGCAAAGGCGATATCCTTTTCCATCTGGTAGGCGGCGCCGACGGTCAGCACCTTCTTCTTGCCCAGATACGTCCCCTTATAACCGTAGCCGTTCTCCTTGTCGAGCAGCGACACGTGGCCGCGGGCGCTGTAGCGGAAGTTCGACTCGGGGGCGCTGGACGAGTCGTTGCGCCCGTTCATCGCATCGATGCGATACTGCAACATCCCCTCCAGAAAGTTCCCCCACACCGCCACCCCTTTGTCGCGGGTGGTGACGTACGGGGCGCGGATGAGCAGGGAGCGATCGAGAGTGAGCGGGTCTTCGCACGACTCGAGATTCTCGCGGGTCAGGTTGTACTTGAATTTGCCGACCCAGATGTTAAGGCTGTCGCTGTGCTTGAAGCGCAGCACCGCATCGAGAATCTGAAAGTCGGAATTGTCGCCGTCGGAGACCGACAGCGGTCCGATGTTGTTGTCCTCGTTGAACTCGGTCTGCACATAGAGGCTGAAGCTGGGGCCCCAGGCCCCCATCAGGGCCAGGCGGTTGCGGCGGAAGTTGAACTCCATCGCCTCTTCGCCGCCGTCCGGACCGGCCCCTTCGTCACGATAGGTCAACTGGAACTGCCCCTTGTAGTCGAGTTTGAGCAGCCCCTGCTCTTCAGGGCCGAAAGTCCAAGTCGGGCCGGCGAAGGCAGAGCTGGTGCTCACCGCCAGACCGAGCACGAGGGCTCCTATCATCATTGGGAATTTCACGATATCCACTCCTTGAAAAAAGATTGAAAGTAAAACTTGCCGCCCTTAGCAGCCTCCGCCGCCACCGCCCGAGGTCGCCCCGGGGGCGCCGCCTGCATTATCATCGCTGGTCTGCATGTAAGCGGCGTCCTCCAGCTCGATCTGGTTGGCCTCCGGCTGGCTCGGGTCGGGGTAAAGCGCCTGTGCCTGGGCATTGATCGGCAGAACCTCAATAGTGCGGCCGGCATCCGTGTTGTAGGCGATGGTATTAGTGAGTTCCGGCACATCGGTCGCCCAAATGGAACCGGCCGGCAGTTTACCGCCTTTGGCAGCGTTGGCCGACATCTGTCCCCATTGGCTCCAGGAAGCGTCGTACATCGACACGTTCCAGCCGAGGATCGCATCCAAGGCG
>JACZKF010000130.1 GCA_014860175.1 Desulfuromonadales bacterium
GCGTCGAACGGTTCGCACGCGACGAAGACGATGCCTCGGCGGTACGCGTAGCGCTCCGTCTGCTGCGATACTCGACTTTGCCCTTTGCGACCGAGCGCCGCTTGCTGGACTTGCGGCGTTCCACCGGCGCAGCGGCCGACCGTGCCCACGGCGACGTTCACCCGGCCGGCAATCCCCATATCAATATGGACCCGATGCGCATGGCCGAAGTTGCCCGTGCGCTGGCCGGCCGCCTTGCCAGCCTCTATCCGGCAGGTGAGAAGGTTTTTGCTGAAAACGCCGAGCGCTTTGGCCGACAGGTGGCGGAGCGGCTGCCCATGTGGCAATCCCGAATCGCCAAGGCACCGGGGGTAGTCATGTTTCACAAGGATGCCAATTATCTGCTTAACCTGTTGGGAGTGCCGGTCCTCGGCTATATCGAACCTCTGCCGGGTATCCCGCCCACCGCCCAGCACCTGCAATCGCTGGTGACTGAGCTGCAAAGTCGTTCCGGAGTGGTGATTCGCATTGTCTACCAGTCGGCCCAGGGACCTGAGTTTGTCGGCCGTGCCTTGAACTGGCCGGTCCATGCCCTGCCCCTCGATCCTCCCCTCGATGCGGACGCGGAAGATTATCTGAAGCTGATCGATAGATGGGTGGACACTCTGGCTGGGAAAAACTAGATGGAAGGGGTGCCCTTGCTGGAATGTCGGGAGGTGGTGGCTGGATATGGAGGACCGGTCATCGGCCCTGTTTCACTGGCTCTTTCCCCTGGCGAAATGGTCGGCCTGCACGGGGCCAACGGTTCGGGAAAGTCGACCATTCTCGGTGCCATCACCGGCGCGGTGAAGATTTTTTCCGGAGAAATCTGGCGCCGCTCCGATCTGAAAGTTGCCCACCACCGGCAACGCCCGGTGCGCCCCGCCGAACTGCCGTTGACCGGGGAGGAGCTTTTGCGGCTGACCGGGGCATCTCGGGAGGACGCCCCCGAGCCGCTGACCGCGCTCCTGTCCCTGCGCCTTGATCGTCTGAGCGGCGGGCAGTTCCAACTACTGCATATCTGGGCCTGTCTGGGGAGCGCCGCCGAACTGGTACTGCTGGATGAGCCGACCAACAATCTCGATCCGGAAGCACTGATGGTCCTCAGACAGATGCTGCAGCGGCCGCGGCCAGAGCGAGCGGTACTGGTAGTCAGTCACGAAGCCGGCTTTCTCGATGATCTTTGCCATCGGGTAGTCCACCTGAGGTGCGAATGACCCTATCGCTGATCTTCGATCCCCTGTTTCACCTCCCTTTTCTGGTCGGCCTTGTTCTGGCGCCACTGGTCGCCACCCTGGGTGCTTACCTGCGGTTGCGGGAAGAATGGTTCGCTTCTCTGGCTTTTGCCCAAGTGGCGGCCGCTGGCGGTGTTCTAAGTGCCATGCTGTACCTTCCGCTGATTCCGGCAGCGCTGGCCACTGCGGCTCTGGCCAGCATCGGCAAAGGGGTGCTGCAAAAGGCAGGCAATGAAAACTATGCCATCCTCTTTCTCCTCGGCTGGAGCGTTGCTCTGCTCGGGGCAGCTAACAGCCCCCATGGAGAGATGCTCGGCAAGGCCGTGATGGATGGTCAGATCTACTTCGTCGGCGGCCAGCATCTGACGGCGGCCCTGCTGCTACTGCTCGCAACAGGCCTGCTTCTCCCCTGGTTATCGCCACGACTCCTGATGGCTCAGCTGTTTCCCGACCATTTTTCCGCCAACCATCTGGCGGGTTGGCGCTACCATCTCGCCTTCGATCTGCTGGTGGTTGCGGGTATCGCCGTTACCACCACGGCCGTAGGCGTCATGGGGAGCTTCGCTCTGGTCTTCATCCCCCCCTGGATCGCCTTTCGCCTGGCCGTTGGCTGGCGCTCGGTCCTTCTTGTGACCGCGGCTCTGGCCCTGGGGGCCTACCTTTTTGCCTTCGCTGCGGCCATTGTCCTCAACCAGCCCTTCGGGCCGGTGCTGGTGTGCATCCTGGTAGTGATGACGCCCTTGCGCTTTCTGCAGCCTCGGCAGCATCGCTTGCCACTCCTGCGTTCCTGAGGGGCCCCGGTGATAACGGTTTAGACCTCATGCCGGTGTTTCCCATCCGGCCCGAGCCGGGCCTGCTCGACATTGCAGTGCTCGCGCCCTGGGCAGTCGGCCCGCTGGCACGGTTCGACGTGGATGGTGACGTCGGCGCCGAGGATCTCGGCCTCGATCCGCTTCTCCAGATGGTCGGCAATGGCGTGTGCTTCCTCGACCGTCAGGTGTTTGCAGACGGTGAGATGAAAATCCATCATCTTCTGCGAGCCGGCCCGGCGGGTGCGCAGGTTGTGATAGCCGATCAGGTCGGCCTGGTGAGCCTCGATCAGGCGGGTGATCTCCTGGCGGGTGGTCGACGGCAGTTCGGCATCGAGGACATCGCGCAGTCCATGGCGCACCAGGCGCAGCGCCTCCACCAGGATGTAGAGACCGACCAGCAGCGACAGGACCGGATCGAGCCAGGAGGCGCCGGTGAACGAGACGATCACCAACCCGGCCACCAGGGCCAGATTGGTCCAGATGTCCATGGAAAAATGCAGGGCATCGGCCCGCAGGGCGGAGGAGTCGGTCTGTCTGGCGATGCGTCGCAAGTAGCGGCTGATGAACCAGGAGGCGGCGGCGCTCACCGCCAGCACCCCGATCCCCTCACCCAGCATGGCCAGCTCCGTCCCCTGGAGGAGGCGGCGGATCGACTCGTAGATGATCCAACCGCCGGAGGCGAAAATGAAGCCGGCCTGGATCAGGGTGGCGAGCGTTTCGTATTTGCCGTGACCGAAGGGGTGGTCCCGGTCGGCCGGCTGCTCGGCCTGACGAATCGCCAGGAAATTGACCCCCGACATCACGATGTCGAGCAGCGAATCGATGGCCGAGGCGAGCACCGCCATCGAGCCGGTGGTCAGGCCGGCGGCCAGCTTGAGCAGCGCCAGCCCAGTGGCCGTAGCGATCGACCACCGGGCGGCCTTGAGTTTGGCACCGGCTTGCAAATGGATAACCTCGTAAGGGGAATTTTGAATTCTGAATTTTGAATTATAAATTTAGGCCTGGAATTTCAATTCAGAATTAAGAATTCAAAATTAAAAATTGTCCCTAGTTTTTGAGACTTACTTCCTCTTCCCAGGCAAAATATCCGTCCCCCTCGATGGCCCAGAAGCGATCGATCCGCTCCCCGTAGTAGGGGAGATTGTGGCACTCCTGTTCGATTCCGGCCAACTGCGCGGCCGAGATCCTCCCCAGGCGCTGGCAGTAGCGGTAGAAAGCTTCCACTCCGTGCAGGATGCGGGTGAGTTCGAGCATGTTGGGCTCGACCGTCCGGATGATGTACCAGGTGGCGGCAAACTGGCGGACGCGAAAGGGGGAAATGGCAAAGATATTTTCCCGCCGGTCGGGGACGATGAATTCGCGCATGAAGTAGTCGGCCCCATGCGCCAGGGTGCCGGCCTCGTTGGGGGAGCGCTTCTCCTCCTCCACCAGGTGCAGATAGAAGAACCGCAGCAGTCGGCCACACAGATCATCGACGCGTATTTCGTCCTGCAGGTCACCGACATCGAACTGTTCGGTCTTGAACAGCTCGTCAGAAATATGGATGATTTTGTCATCTTTCATGAGAGCCTCCGGTGAGTGCCGGCACCTTTCTTAGCACTCCCTTGGGTTGCGGTCAATCCTATTCAGTTCCGGGGGGGGTCCCGGGGGAACCGGCTTTACATTAAAGGGGACGTTTGTTAACATAACACCCGCTTCAAGGGAGCGATCCCTCCTGTTATTTTACCCCGCCGCGACGATAAAGGTAATTTGCCGCATGGCCCTTGCAACTCCGATGATGCGTCAGTACCTGGAGATCAAAGCCAGGCACCCGGACGCCATTCTGTTCTTCCGTCTGGGCGATTTCTACGAGATGTTCATGGAGGACGCAGTCACCGCCTCCAGGGTGCTCGACATCACTCTGACCGCCCGCAACAAAGGGGCGCAGGACGAAATCCCCCTGTGCGGCATCCCCTACCACAGCTGCCAACCCTATATCGCCCGTCTGGTGGAAAACGGTTTCAAGGTGGCGATCTGTGAGCAGGTGGAAGACCCGAAAGCGGCCAAGGGGATCGTGCGCCGGGAAGTGGTGCGGGTGATCACTCCCGGGCTGGTGGTCGACACCGATACTCTGCGTCCCAAGGAGAACAACTACCTGGTCGCC
>JACZKF010000131.1 GCA_014860175.1 Desulfuromonadales bacterium
GTAGTCGGCCAGCAGGCGGCGGCCAGGGGCGGGAGGGATGGCGAGAGAAAAAGCGGTGCGGGCGGCCGTCAGATAGTAGCGGGGGCGGCGCATCGGCACCCCCAGGTCGGTCGGGCAAAGGAGCCGCTCGCGAAGGGTGTAGCCGCGCTCGGCCAGGAGCCGGACCAGCCGGTCCCGCGCCTGGGAGCGGGCGAAACCGGCGACGTTCTCCAGAGCCAGCTGTGGCAGGCGCGCCTCCGGCAGCTGCGCAAACAGTTCGAGCAGGCGGTGCAAACTGGCGGCCCGCGGGTCGTCCAGGTCGCGAAAGACGCCGCGGGCGCAGTACGGCTGGCACGGGGGGGAGAGCCACCAGAAATCGGCCCCGAAAGCGGCCAGGTCGGCCGCCTGCAGGTGTTCCAGGTTGATCTCCCGCGCCGGATGGGCTGGGAAGTTCCGGCGGTAGACCGCCAGGGCGGCCGGACTCTGGTCGAGAGCGCCGACCACCTGCAACTCCCGGGCGGCCACGGCGGTGGCGAAGCCGCCGATGCCACAGAAAAATTCAAGGGCGCGAAGAGGCATTGCCCTCTCTTTAGGTCATGCTGGGCTGAGGTGTCAAGGTGGAAAAAACAAGCGGGTCACCTCCATTCGATCCCCAACTCAACAGTCTCATCGGCTATTGACAAAACCTGGTAAAAAATATCTAATTTGTGTTGGTTTACAGGGGAGGGGGAGAAGGAGCGAATTATTATGGTCTACCGGACCCTGATCGTTGAAGATGAACCGGCCGTCCGCACTCTCCTAGCCCTCTCCGCCCAGATTCGCGGCCACGAAGTCCTCACCTTCCCAGGGCCGACCTTTTGCCCTTTGGCCATCGCCAAGAGCTGCTCCCTGCAGGTCGCCTGCAGCGATATTCTGATCTCGGACCAGATGATGCCGGACATGACCGGCCTCGAGTTTCTCGCACTGCTGCAGGAGAAGCATTGCCCGGTCAGGAACAAGGCCCTGGTCACCGCCGCCTGCTCTGAACAGATCAGAAAAAAGGCCGAGGAGCTGGGGGCCATCGTCATTCCCAAGCCGTTCACCGTTACCGCCATCTGCGACTGGCTGGAAGAGTGTGAACGAAAGGTCCTTCCTGACCGCGTCCTGATGCCGAAAGAGCTGCTGGTTCACCCCGAAGGGTAATATTCTTCCTCTCGGTACAATCCTCCTGGCGCCAGTCACCACCCCGCATCCTGCCTGCCGGCTGATCTGGTCTTTCTGCTGTTCCTCTCCTTCACCCGAAAGCGCTCAAATCCCTGCTGCAATCGCCCGCCACCAGCTTCGCCAAGAAAACTAATCGTAGAAGATCATCATCCTGTCCTGACCCTTGGACCTCGACTGAGGATTCGGGATTTATGTTTCTTGCAAAGGAAGGGTGATATCACTAATTAATTTACGAAACCAGACATGCTGCGGATCTTTATTGTGGCGTTCATGCCAGTACAGGAAAATGGTGAAATTAGGAAAAGTGATCGGCAAATCCATGATGCAGACCAGGCCGCTTTCCACGAACGGCATAACGACTCGTTTCGGCAGAATGGCAATCAATTCGGTGCAGGCAACAATGTGACAGGCGAGAGAGAAACTCGGGACGATCATGGTAAGGTCACGAGACAGATTATGTGACGCCAAGGTGTGATCAATGGCGCCGGGGTCCGGGCCGAAGACGTTGACCCAGACCTGTTTGCATTCCATGAAGCGTTCGAAATCTAGTTTCTGTCCGGCATACGGGTGTTTTACAGAGGCAATGCAGACATTAGTCTCTTCGAACAACCTCTTTCGGTACAGACTTGGAGGTACCGGATTGGCGGCTGTTAGGGTTAGATGCAGATCCCCTCGCATCAATGGGGAGAAGTCAAGCCCATCAATGGCGATAGCCCTTACTCGCATGCCAGGGGCCTCCTCTCGAAGTCTTGAAACAATTGTCGGAAGCAAAACGACATACTCGTAGTCAAAGGCCGAGATGCGCCAGTCGCCAGAGGCGAGTTTCGGGTTGAATTCAGGGGGGCTGACGATGTTCTGGATATCAGACAAGACCTGCCGCAGTGCCCGGTCGGCCGCTTTGGCGCGTGGAGTGAGCGCGTAACCGCTATCAGCCTTGACCAGCAAAGGATCATTGAACATTGACCGAAGCCGCTGAAGGGCGCGGCTCATCCCCGGCTGGCTCAGGCCGGCCTTTTCCGCGGCGCGAGAGACGTGTTTTTCATCCAGCAGTGCCCGTAACGCAACCAGCAGATTCAGATCAATAGACCGTAATTCACCCAGCATGGATCCGGAATCATTGATCATCTGATTTCCCTCTGAACAGAGTGGAGATTATGGCTCACCCAGTAGCTGCGCCGTCGGTATCCATTGCC
>JACZKF010000132.1 GCA_014860175.1 Desulfuromonadales bacterium
CGGCGGTGGTGATCGAGGGGGTCGCCAGTGAACCGGTAACGATCTCGATCCGCAACGACGAGGTGACGCTGCTGCCGGCCGCCGGCTTGTGGGGGAAGGGGAACTTTGCCGCCGTCGCCCAACTGCGCCAGGAGTATCCCGGCCAGGCACTGATCACCATCGGCCCGGCCGGCGAGAAGGGGCTCAAAGCCGCCGGCGTCTTCGTCACCACCCCCGACTACTTTCTGCGCGCCGCCGCCCGCGGCGGGCTCGGGACGGTGCTCGGGACGAAAAAGGTCAAGGCGATCGTCATCGACTCGGACGGCCCCGGCGTCAGCGTCGCCGAACCGGAGCAGTTCAAGGCCGTGACCAGGGAGCTGACCGCCACCATCGTCAACCATCCGCTGAGCGCCGGCCTGAAGGCTTTCGGCACCCCGTTGCTGATCGGGCTGATGAACCAGATGGGGGGGCTGGCGACCCGCAACTTCTCCCGCGGCACCTTTGCCGGGGCGGAGAAGATCGGCGGTGAAGCCTTTGCCAAAGTCCTGGGGGAGAGAAAGAACGCCCATGCCGCCCACGGCTGCATGCGTGGCTGCGTCGTCCAGTGTTCCCAGGTCTACACCAACCCGGAAGGGGAGGTCATCACCTCCGGCCTGGAGTTCGAAACCGTCGGCCTGGCAGGGAGCAACTGCGAAATCGACGACCTCGATGCCATCGCCCGCTTCGACCAGGTCTGTGACGATGTCGGCCTCGACACCATCGACGTCGCCTGCGCCATCGGCGTGGCGATGGAAGCCGGCCGCATCCCCTGGGGCGACAGCGAAAAGCTGGTGTCAGTGGTGGAGTCGATTCGCACCGACGACCCCCTCGGGCTGCTGATCGGCAACGGTTGCGCCGAAACCGGCAAAGCCCTGGGCGTCGCCAGGACCCCGGTGGTCAAAGGGCAGGCGCTCTCCGCCTATGACCCGCGCATCCTCAAGGGGACCGGGGTCACCTACGCGACGGCGACCATGGGAGCCGACCACACCTGCGGCAACGCGATCCCCAACCCGTCGATCCCCGATTACGATGCCGGCAGCCCCCAGGGGCAACACGAAATGTCGGGGTTCCTGCAGTCGTGGTTCGCCGCCATCGACTCCCTTGGCCTCTGTCTCTTCGCCTCTTTGCCGCTGCTCGATAACCCGCCGGACAGCTTTCAGAAGCTGGCTGACCTGGTGGGGGCCAAACTGGGGGAGAAGCTCACCCCCGACTACATCATGGGGATGGGTCGCGGAGTCTGCCTGCAGGAGCGCAAGTTCAACGAGCTGGCCGGCTTCGGCCCGGCCGACGATCGCCTGCCGAGCTTCTTCCGCCAGGAGCTGCTGCTGAAAGGGGGGAGTGTGTTTGACGTCTCCGACGAAGACCTCGACAGGGTCTACGGAGACTAAGGAAAAACGCCCATCTGCGGCGTTGCCCTCCTCCTTCGGCAACGACGTACCTTTCGGTACGCCTTATGTCTCAGGATTTCGGGCGCCTTGCATCTGGGCATTTTTGCTTAGCCCCGGAAAGTAGCACTCAGAACCCATTCTGCTTATGCAAGAGATGGGACGGTAAATTGTGATCGCGGTCATTGAGGAGAAACCCATGCAGGCGGCTACGGGACGTTGTGACGGCGGTGACCGGAGGGGTGAGAACAGCCAGTGGCTCAACCGGCATCTGCCGCCGTATTTCTTCACCGCCATGAAGGACGAGCCGGAGGCGCTGGCGATCCTGACCCGCGACCTGGGCAACCTTCAGTTCAATCGCAGCATCGTTCTGGCCGACCGGGAAAAGTCGCTGATCAAGGCGACGGTCAGCCGCCCCGGGGGGTTCTGGGATACCTTGCGCCAGAGCCCCGAACGGGAAATCTCCTACGCCATGATCACCCAGTCGAAGGGCTCTTTGCCCGGGGTGGGGCAGACGCTGGAAATTCAGCGCCTGGAGTTCGACCGCAAGAGCAATGAAGAGATCCTGGCCGGCACCGAAGTGGTGGTGCCGGCGGGGATTGCGGCGCCGATCCGGCAGGAGCTGGAAGCCGGCTTCCCCGACTTCGATCTGTCCCTGTTTGATCCGCTGCTGCGCATTTTGTGGCTCAACAACCCAAGCTACGTCCGGGTCTCGCCGCCGCTGCGGCTGGCCCAGATCCTCTCCCTCTACCAGCAGGCGAACCAGCGCGGCGGCTTGTCGCTGGAGATGGCGACGATGCCGGAGGGGAAAGAGTCCCGCCTGCTGTTTGCCGTCGGCAACCCCCCCCAGAAGGACTTCATCCTCCAGATCATGGAGGTGTTCAAGCGGCTGGAGATCCGCATCAACCGCTCCTACTGCCTCACCATCAGCAACGGGACTCACCCCTACTTTCTCGGCTCATTTTACCTGCGCCGGCTCGACGGCGGGGTGATCGAGCCGCAGTCGCCCCTGTTCACCCGCCTGCAGCACGAACTCTATAACACCCAGCTGCTCTTCACCGACTCCCACACCTACCGGGAGTTCGTGGTCAACGGGGCGATGAGCGGCATGGATGCGACGCTGGTCAACTCCTTCATCTACTTCTGCTACACCAATCTGGCCCACAACCAGCCGGACCGCTTCGGTCTGGACGATGTGCGCAGCGCCTTCTACAGCCATCCCGACATCACCCTGCAGCTGCTCGAGCTGTTTCGGGCCCGCTTCGACCCGGCCCGGGCCGAGCGGCTCTTCGACTACAAAAAACTGCTGGCCGAGGCGCAGAAGGGGGTGGCCGAATACAATACCGGCCATCGCTACCTCGACGACGTGCGGCGGGCTATTTTCCGCTGCTGCCTGCTGTTCATCCAGTACACCCTGAAGACCAACTTCTTCGTCCTGGAAAAAAATGCCGTCGCCTTTCGCCTCGACCCCGGCTACCTGGCCCATCTGGGGATGGGGTGCATCTCCGACCTGCCGCAGGCGATGCCGTTCCGGATCACTTTTTTCTACAGCCGGTTCGGCTTCGGCAACCACATCGGTTTCTCGGATATCGCCCGCGGCGGCTGGCGGACGGTGATTGCCCGCACCGAGGACGATTTCATCAC
This sequence comes from Desulfuromonadales bacterium, assembly GCA_014860175.1. Classification (GTDB taxonomy): domain Bacteria; phylum Desulfobacterota; class Desulfuromonadia; order Desulfuromonadales; family JACZKF01; genus JACZKF01. Next base: position 3,048 of record JACZKF010000132.1, read on the forward strand.
CAACAGCGCCAGCCTGTTCCGGGAGAACTTTGTCCTGGCCCATACCCAGCATCTGAAGAACAAGGATATCTACGAGGGCGGCTCGAAGATGGTGCTGATCATGAACGCCGCCGATCTCGGTGGCGCTCAGGCCAGGGAGCAGGAGACGCTGCGGCTGTACAAGCTGCAGTACGGGGTGGCCAACGCCTTTCTCGACATCTTCATCACCGACCACGGGGTCGCCAGAGACGCGCGAGTCGTCGACTATTACCGGGAGGATGAACCGATCGAGCTCGGCCCCGACGAGAACATGCACGACGTGATGGTGGAGGAGATCGCCCGCCTGTCGCGCAAGCGCGGCTACATCCTCGGCATCGGCATCATGTCGAGCAAGGCGGTCGGCATCAATCACAAGGAGTACGGCGTCACCTCTCGCGGGGTGGTCAAGTTCGCCGAGATCACCATGGCCGAGTGCGGCATCGACATGGCCAGCGATCCGTTTACGGTCAAGATCACCGGCGGCCCCAACGGCGACGTGGCCGGCAACGCCATGCGGCTGCTGCTGGAGCGCTGCCCGCAGGTCTCCATCCGCCTGATCGTCGATGGGCCGGCGATTCTGTACGACCCGCTGGGGGCGAACCGGGAGGAGCTGGGGCGCATCCTGCTGCGGGAGAACCTCGATGCCTTCAATCCGGCGGCCCTGAATCCCGGCGGTTACCTCATCTTCCGCACCGGCAGCCGGCTGGAGGGGTTCAAGCCGCTCTACCGCAAGGTCAGCCGCAGTGAGGCCGGCCTGCTGGAAGAATGGATCTCCATCGACGAACTCTCCCGGGCCTACAGCAATCTCCTCTTTTCGGTGGAGGCCGACCTGTTCCTCCCGGCCGGCGGCCGGCCGGAGACCATCGACGCCAGCAACTGGGAGCGCTTTATCCTCGACACCGGCAAGCCGTCATCGCCGATCATCGTCGAGGGGGCCAACTCCTTCATCACCCCCGAAGCGCGGGTGGCGCTGCAGCAGCACGGGGTGATCATCCTGCGCGACGCCTCGGCCAACAAGTGCGGCGTCATCTCCTCCTCCTACGAGATCATCGCCAACCTCCTCTTCTCCGAGGAGGAGTTCCTGCAGGAGAAGGAGCGCTATGTCAACGATGTGCTGCAGGTGCTCGAGACGGTCTCCGAATACGAGGCCAAACTGATCCTGAAGCGGCGGCGCGAAAACCCGACCCTGCTGTGCACCGAGATCTCCGATGCCATCAGCAACGAGATCAACGCCCACTATTCGCGCCTGTTCCGGTTTTTCCAGGAGCAGCCGCAGCTGTGCGACGACCCGAAATTCCGCCGGGTCATCATCGGTCATCTGCCGCTTCTGCTGCAGCTCGACGAGCGCTTCAAGGAGCGCTATCTGCGGCTGCCGCGCAAGTACCTGTTCGCCATCATGGCGGCCGAGCTCGGCTCTTCCATGGTCTATCGCGGCGACAAGGAGACCGCCTACGAGGATGAGGTCCGCTTGCACATCGAACGCAATTTCCCGCCGGACGGGGTTTCCCACCTGTTGCACCGGCAGGCTTTTTAACCGCAGCGGCGGGGGAGACCCGCCTGGAAAGGGGAATGTCATGATCGTCAACGTCAAGCTCTTCGCCTCCTTTCGCGCCGGCCGTTTCGACATGGCGGCCCGTGACTTCCCCCCCGGCTCGAAAGTGGGGGATGTGGCCTCGGAGCTGCAGCTGGCGGAGAAGGAGATCGGCACCATTCTGGTCAACAGCAAATACGCCAAACTCCACTCCCCGCTGCGGGAAGGGGATACTCTGGCGCTCTTCCCCCTGATCGGCGGTGGCTGAGTGGAAACTCTCGAGCTGTTCTTGCAGCGGCAGGCGCCCGATGGGCTGGTCCCCTGGAG
>JACZKF010000133.1 GCA_014860175.1 Desulfuromonadales bacterium
GGGCGACCGGGTGGGCCAGGGGGAGCCAGAGGTGCAGGGGGAAAAGGCCGGCCTTGATGCCGAAGCCGACGATCAGCAGCAGCAGAATTGTCTCCCTTGGCGCCGCGGTGCCGATGGCGACGGCGGCCTCGGCGACCCGCAGAGTCTGCCCGGCTTCGGCGGCCAGCAGCAGTCCGGAGAAGCTGCACAGCTCCCCCAGCACCACCATCGTCAGATAGACCCGACCGGCCCGCAGCGCTTCGCGGCTGCCGTTGTGAATGACCAGGACATAGGAGGAGAAGCTCATCAGGGCGAAGAAGAGGTAGAACAGGGGGATGTCCTGGGCGATCAGGACCCCCAGGTTCCCCGCCATGGCGAGCAGGAACAGGGAGAAAAAGCGCCCCTGGCGCCGGTCCTCGGCCAGGTAGCCGACGGCATAGACCGCCGCCAGCAGCCACAGCAGAGAGATGAACAGCAGAAAGACCCTGCCGGTGGCGTCGAGGGCGAGACCCCCGCCGAGGAGCAGCCAGGGGAGCTCGACGGCGGTCCCCAGCGGGACCAGCAGAGAGGTCAGCAGGGCGGGGAGAGCCCCGAGAGGGAGGAGAAAAAGAGCTTTTCTCCCGCCGGTCAGCTTCTTGGCGACGAACAGGGGGGTCAGCGCCAGGGGGAGAAGCGGCACCAGAAGCAGCAGAAGTTGGCCAAAGACCCCGTTCATCGGCCGTACTCCCGTTCGGCGATCAGCCGTACCCATTCCAGGGCGCTCATCGGCGCGTTGGCGAACAGCCCGAGGACGATCACCAGGAAGGCGGTGAGAAGGGGTGGCAACAGCAGCATCCAGGCGGTCTCCAGTCCCCGGCGGCGCCCATGGTCCTTGGGCCAGGGGCCGTCCGGCAAACGGAACCAGGCGCGGTGGAGAATCGGCAGGAAGTAGGCGGCGTTGAGCAGGGTACTGAGGATCAGGACCAGGAGGATCCAGGGGTGCCCGGCGAGAAGCCCGCCGTAGCCCAGGTACCATTTACTGATGAAGCCGACCAGGGGGGGGAGCCCGATCATCCCGAGGGCGCCGACGGTAAAGGCCCCCATGGTCCAGGGGAGGCGCTGTCCGACCCCGTTCATCTCGCTGATCCGGTGGATGCCGAGGGTTTCCGCCAGGTTGCCGGCGCAGAAAAAAAGAGTGATCTTCATCAGCCCCTGGTGCACCAGGTGGACCAGGCCGCCGATGGTCGCCACCGGGCCGAAGGCCGCCGCCCCCAGGGTGATATAGGAGATCTGGCTGATGGTGGAAAAGGCGAGGCGCCGTTTGAGATCATCCTGGCTCAGGGCACGCAGGGAACCGTAGATGATGGTGAAGGAGGCGAGGAGAGCGAGGGGGAAGAGGACGCCAAGACTCTGGGCGTATTCGATCCCGAACAGATCGTAGATGACCCGCACGATGCCGAAGGCGCCGGCCTTGACCACCGCTACGGCGTGCAGCAGGGCGCTCACCGGCGCCGGGGCGACCATCGCCTGGGGGAGCCAGCCGTGCAGCGGCACCAGGGCCGCCTTTACCCCCAGGCCGGCGATGAGAAGGAAAAAGGCTCCCTGCATCACGCCGCGGTTGGGATGGTCAATCCCGGCCAGCACCCCGCCGGCGACAAACTCGAGGGGGCCGAAGAGCGACCAGAGCCAGGCCACCCCCACCAGCAGCAGCAGGCCTCCGCTCAGGGTGTAGGCGAGGTAGCTCCGGCCGGCGCGCAGCGACTCCTCGGTCCCCCGGTGCACCACCAGGGGGAAAGTGACCAGAGTGAGGATCTCGTAGAAGATGAGAAAGGTGATCATGTTGCCGGCCAGAGCGATGCCGGTGGTGGCGGTGACGCAGAGACTGAAAAAACCGAAAAAACGGCGGCGATTGGGCGACCCTTCGAGGTAGCCGATGGCATAGAGGGTGGTGACAAACCAGAGGCCGCTGGAGAGGGTGGCGAAGAGGAGCGACATGGCATCGGCGTGCAGCACCAGCTCCATGCCGGGGAGGAGGGTGAACCGGGCCTTGTAGACCCATCCTTCGCGCACTTCCAGCAGCAGGTAGATGACCAGCCCCAGCTTGGCGCTGGCGCCGGCCATGTTGAGGGCGCTGCGCAGGCGCAGGCGATCCTCCCTCAGAAAGAAGATAATCACCCCCGGCACCAGGGAGGAGGCGAGGATCAGGATCAGCAGCCACCCCCCGCCGCTCATGGCCGGCCACTCAGCAGGGAGGGGCCGGTGAAGGGGGCGCCGATCGCCGCCAGCTGCAGGGGGTATTCGGCCACCAGTCCGAGGAGCAGGGCGATGGTGGCGAGGCCCAGGGCGCTCCACTGCATCCGGGCGGAGGGACGGTGCAGCAG
>JACZKF010000134.1 GCA_014860175.1 Desulfuromonadales bacterium
CCCTAAGCTCCATGGCAACCCCCTTTAAGTCCAAAATCCGGTAAAACCCTGAATCATCTCACGCGAAGGCGCGAAGGACGCGAAGAACACCGAAAAAAGCCAAAGCGATTCTTGATTTTCTTCGCGATCTTCGCGGCTTCGCGTGAAACCTGCTTTTGACCTTAAATAGCCACTTGAACCAGTGTCGGCTGCAGCAGCCGGATCAGTTCCTGCGGATCGAGACCGACCAGAAATCCCCGTTTGCCGCCGTTGAGGTAAATTTTCGGCAGGTCGAGAATGGTCCGTTCCAGATAGACCGGCAGCGGTCGGCGTGGGGCAAAGGGAGAGGTCCCGCCGACCAGGTAGCCGGTGTGCCGGTTGGCCGCCTCGGCGGTGCAGGGGGTGATGGCGCGAGCGCCGATCTGCCGCCCCAACTCCTTGGTGGAGACTTGCCGGTCGCCATGCATCAGGATCAGCAGCGGATTTTTCTGGTCGTCTTCCATCACCAGCGTCTTGATGACCGCGTGTTCGGCGACCCCCAGTTCCCGGGCGGAGACGGCCGTCCCCCCTTTTTCCTCGTAAGCGTAGAGGTGCTCGGTAAATTCGACCCGCTCGGCGCGCAGCAGGCGAATCGCCGCCGTGACCGGAACTTTCTCCTTACCCACTCTCCCAACCTCCTACTGCCAGAGAAGGAACCAGGAAAGAATCAGCAGCAACAGGCTGAGGACGATAGCGATGGCACTGAGCAGGCCGAGGACGTTGAACAGTTTATCGGTCTGGCGCAGCAAGGGGCCGCGGATCGGCAGGACCAGTCCGAGCACCGCGCCGCCGAGGGCGCCACCGAGATGCCCGGCGTTATCGGCCCCAACCAGCAGGCCGAAGATAAAGGCGAAGGCCGCCCACTGCAGCATGAAGTTGCGCCGCTGGATCGCTACCGGATCCCCCATTCGATGATAGTAAAGGGCGGCGAAGCCGATCAGCCCGAACAGTGACCCGGAGGCGCCGACCACCGGCACCATCGGGTGCCAGAAGTAGCCGGCGATGGTGCCGGTCACGGCGGCAAGGACGTAGAGGAAGATAAAGCGTGCCTTGCCGACCTCGTTCTCCAGCAAGGGGCCGATCTGATAGAGGACCACCATGTTGAAGGCGAGGTGGATCAGTCCGCCGTGCATGAAGGCGTAGGTAATGCAGCGCCACCACTGGCCTTCACCCAGGACCAGGGGCCAGTATTGCGCCCCGGCATGGACCAGCAAGGCGGTGTCGGGATTGAGTAGCGGCCGCATGCCGCGACCGGCAGCCACCCCTTGCAGTACCATGGCGGTATAGAGCAGCAGGCAGAGAAAGATCAGAATGCGGACGAGGGAGAGGTCGGAGCGACCCGGGTGGCGCAGCGTCTGGACGGTCTCGCGCAGCCGCCGCTCCCAACGCATCCGGCGCCAGTGGCTGTGGGCGCTGTAGCTCACCAGCGGCTGGTCGTGTTTGGTCGTGATCAAAACTACCTCCAGGTTCACAACTGGTGGACACTGCAGAACTATCCCACAGCGAAAGGGTTCGGGCAATCATGACGGGAACGGATGCCAATGCCAGGGGGAATATGGCATACAATAAGCGGTGCTGCAAAAACTTTTTCATCAATGGCTACTCTATCGCTGGATAAATTGGTCTCCTTTATCAATTGACTTGGCCTGGGCGTTGTCGTACAAGCATTTGGAGGTACCAAGGGGCAGGATTGGGCAACGCAAGACGCAGGGGGCGACATGGCGGTGCGCGGGAACTTCATCGGTGGGGAGTGGCTGGCTGGCCGGGAGGCGGCAGCCAATATCAACCCCTCGGACCTCGCCGACGTCATCGGCGACTATGCTCAGGCCAGCCAGGCCGAGACGGAAGCCGCCGTGGCGGCCGCCCGGGCGGCGTTGCCGCGGTGGCGGGAGGTCACCATCCAGCAGCGCTTCGAGATCCTCGATCGCATCGGGTCGGAGATTCTGGCCCGTCAGGACGAACTCGGTCGTCTTCTCTCCCGGGAGGAGGGGAAGACGCTCCCCGAAGGGGTAGGGGAGGTGGTGCGAGCGGGGATGATC
>JACZKF010000135.1 GCA_014860175.1 Desulfuromonadales bacterium
CTCTTGACTTTCCCGGAAGGCTGATTATATTTAGCGCGTACTTGTTAGCACTCAATTCGCTTGAGTGCTAAGAGACCGGACGAGAGGATTTGGTTCGTTAGACGTTTTCTGGCGTCTTTTTCTTTTTTCGGCTCTGAGCCAGGGAGACATCTCCCCGCATCCCATTCCGCAACGTAGAAAGGAGTAGCAACGTATGAACATCAGACCGCTGCATGACCGTATCATCGTCGAGAGAATCGAAGAAGAGGCGAAGACCGCCGGGGGGCTCATCATCCCCGATACCGCCAAAGAAAAACCGCAGCAGGGGAAAGTCGTCGCCACCGGCAAGGGAAAAGTGACCGATGACGGCAAGGTTCTCGGCATGGACGTGAAGCCGGGCGACCGGGTGCTGTTCGGCAAATATTCCGGCACCGACATCAAAATTGAAGGCAAAGAGTATCTGATTATGCGCGAGGACGACATCCTGGGCGTTGTTGAGTAAAGCCGGTCGAGGAAAAGCGCCCGTCTGCGGCGTTGCCCTCATCCTGGCTCGACGACGTACCTTTCAGGTACGCCTTTCTCACCGGGATTTCGGGCGCCTTGCATCCAGGCACTTTTGCTCGACCTCACCGGTGCGAACAAAACTCATTTAGGAGGAAAATAGAACATGGCAGCTAAAGAAATCAAATTCGGGCAGGACGCCCGCGCCAAAATTCTCAAAGGGGTCAACCAGCTGGCCGACGCCGTCAAAGCGACCCTCGGTCCCAAGGGGCGCAACGTCGTCCTGGAGAAATCGTTCGGCGCCCCGCTGATCACCAAGGACGGCGTCACCGTCGCCAAGGAGATCGAACTCGAAGACCGCTTTGAGAACATGGGCGCCCAACTGGTGAAGGAAGTCGCCTCCAAGACCTCCGACGTCGCCGGTGACGGCACCACCACCGCCACCGTCCTCGCCCAGGCGATCTATCGCGAAGGGGTCAAGCTGGTGACCGCCGGCCACAACCCGATGGAGATCAAGCGCGGCATCGACCAGGCGGTGGAAGCCGCCGTCGCCGAGCTGAAGGCGCTGTCCAAACCGATCAAGGACCACAAGGAGATCGCCCAGGTCGGTACCATCTCGGCCAACAGCGACAAGACCATCGGCGACATCCTCGCCGTGGCGATGGAGAAGGTCGGCAAGGAAGGGGTCATTACCGTCGAGGAAGCCAAGTCGATGGAGACCACCCTCGAGACCGTCGAAGGGATGCAGTTCGACCGCGGCTACATCTCCCCCTACTTCGTCACCGACCCCGATCGCATGGAGTCGGTGCAGGAAGAAGTCCTGATCCTGATCCACGACAAAAAGATCAGCAACATGCGCGATCTGCTGCCGATTCTCGAGCCGGTGGCCAAGCAGGGGCGACCCCTGCTGATCATCGCCGAAGACGTCGAAGGGGAGGCTCTGGCCACCCTGGTGGTCAACAAGCTGCGCGGCACCCTCAACGTCTGTGCCGTCAAGGCCCCTGGCTTTGGCGACCGGCGCAAAGCGATGCTCGAAGATATCGCCGTCCTCACCGGTGGCAAGGTGATCTCCGAAGAGATCGGCTTCAAACTGGAGAACGCCACCCTCGACATGCTCGGCCGCGCCAAGCGCCTGGTCGTCGACAAAGAGAACACCACCATCATCGATGGTGCCGGCAATGAAGCCGACATCCAGGGGCGGGTGAAGCAGATCCGCGCCCAGGTCGAGGAAACCAAGAGCGATTACGATCGCGAGAAACTGCAGGAGCGCCTGGCCAAGCTGGTTGGCGGGGTTGCCGTGGTCAAGGTTGGCGCGGCCACCGAGACCGAGATGAAAGAGAAGAAGGCCCGCGTCGAAGATGCCCTGCACGCTACCCGCGCGGCAGTCGAGGAGGGAATCGTCCCTGGCGGCGGCGTCGCCCTGGTGCGTTGCATCGCCGCGGTGGCCAAACTGCAGCTGGGCGGCGAGAAGCAGTTCGGCGTCAACATCGTCAAGCGTGCCCTCGAGGAGCCGTTGCGGCAGATCGCTGCCAACGCCGGCTTCGAAGGGTCGATCGTGGTCAACAAGGTCATGGGCGAAACCGGCTCCTTCGGTTTTGACGCGGCAACCGACGAGTACTGCGACATGCTGGAAAACGGCATTATCGACCCGACCAAGGTCGTGCGCTATGCTCTGCAGAACGCCGCTTCGGTCGCTGGTCTGATGCTGACCACCGAGGCCTGTGTGGCCGAGAAGCCGAAGAAAGACGGCGGCATGCCCTCGATGCCGGGCGGCATGGGCGGCATGGGTGGCATGGGTGGCATGGACATGATGTAAGCCCCCAGGCTTATAGCAACAACACAGGAGCCCTCCGGAGAACTGCCGGGGGGCTCTTGTGTTTCCGGCTGCGGGTGGCACATTGTAAGTAATTGCACCGTCCCCCATTGTCGGCAAGGGCCCCCAGGCGGTATATTGATTAAGACCGCAGCAGGTGTCATCTTTTCAGATCAGCGAGGCGTCTAAAACCAGAGTGGCCGAGGCGTTGGCCAGCGCGGCCGCCCGACGCCCCTGTGTTGGAGGTTCAGAAAACGTATGCGACTTTTTTCCTTCCTTGTGGGTCTCCTCTTCTTTCTTCCCTGGCCGGCCGCGGCCGCCGAACTCTCCCCCCAGCTGCAGCGCAGCCTGCAGATCGCTTCTGCGGCCGAGACGATTCCGATTATCGTCACCTTTGCGGCCGAAGCCGACCTGCGGCAGGTGCAGAAGCAGGCGAAAACTCAGCGACGAACCGGGGTGGTCAAGGCGTTGCGGGAGACGGCAGATCTCTCGCAGAGACAGGTGGGCGAACTGCTTAAAGGAAGGGGAAAAAAATTTCAGGAGCTGTGGATCGTCAACGGCCTGGCCCTGGATGCCTCGCCGGAGCTGATCGCCCAGCTCGCCGCCCGGCCGGAAGTGGCAGCCATCGAGCTGGACGGCACGATCGAACTGCCGCAGGTGCTCCCCAGCCAGCTCTCCACCGTCGAATGGAACATCGCCGCCGTGCGCGCTCCCGACTTGTGGAGCCGGGGGTTCACCGGCCAAGGTGTGACCATCGCCATTCTCGACAGTGGCGTCGATCTGACGCATCCGGATCTGCAGAGCCGCTGGTTGGGCGGGAGCAGCGGCTGGTACGATCCATATCGAAATACGACGGTCCCCTACGACCTGGATGGACACGGCACCTTGGTGGCCGGGGTAGTCGTCGGTGGCGCCGCCGGCGGCAGCGCCATCGGCGTCGCCCCCGGTGCCCGATGGATCGCGGCGAAGATCTTCCGCGATGACGGGTTGGCGGTGAACAGTCAGATCCTGGCTTCCCTGCAGTGGCTCCTCGCCGGTGGCGTGGCCGATGTCGTCAATAACTCCTGGGGCTTCGAGCAGGTGCCCGGGGCCTGTGACAACACGTTTCGCACTGCGGTGCAGAACCTGAAAGCGGCCGGCGTCGCCATGATCTTTTCCGCCGGCAACGCCGGCCCGAACCTCTCGACGGCGGTCAGTCCCGGCAACTATGCCGAGAGTTTGGCCGTCGGGGCGGTGGACAGCCGCTCGGTGATCGCTTCCTTCAGCAGTCGAGGCCCTTCCACCTGCGACAACAGCATCTATCCGGAGCTGGTCGCCCCGGGGATGGGGATCCGCACCGCCGATCTCTCCCCTCGTTATGCCACCGTCAGCGGCACCTCCTTTTCCGCTCCCCATGTCAGTGGGGTGGTCGCCCTGATGTTGAGCGCCTTTCCCGGACTGCCGGTCGCGACGGTGGAAGAGACCTTGAAACAGACGGCCACCGACCTGGGCCCCGCAGGGGGGGACAACAGCTACGGTCTTGGCCTGGTCAATGCCCTGGCCGCCTTCAATCAGCTCAGTGGCGTCCCGCATCTGGCGATCAATGATCCGGTGCCGCCGGCCGACGATCAGCAGCTCGATTTCGGGCATCTGCCGCCCGGAACTTCGGCCGTCCGTACCGTTACCGTAAGCAATCTTGGGCAAGGCCTGCTGCGCATCACCGGCCTGGGGGCCGTCCCCCCCCCCTTCTCCATGGTTACCGACAACTGCAGCGGCAGCGCGCCGCTGGCCGCCGGTGGGAGTTGCACCTTCTCCCTGCGCTTCGCCCCTCAGGAGTATCGGAGCTTCGCCGCCGAGCTGGTGATCACCAGCGATGACCCGGAGCAGCTGTCGGTCGTGTTCCAGCTCGCCGGCCACGGCAACACTTTGCCGCCGGCCCCGCTCCTGGTCTCACCGGCGCTCGGGGCGATAAACGTCCCGAGGCCGGTGACGTTGGAATGGAGCCAGCCGCCGGATGCCGATGGCGATCCGATCACCCATTTCGTCCAGCTCTCTGAGCGCGCCGATTTTGCCGACACGGCACCGATGCGGGTGGCCGGCTCGGCCGCCAATCGGCCGGTGCTGCTGGCCGGCATCGGTGCCGTGT
>JACZKF010000136.1 GCA_014860175.1 Desulfuromonadales bacterium
CTTACCTCACCCTTTCACCCTTACCTGCCTTCGCCAAGGCTTCGGCAGGCGGTCTTCTCTCTGTGGCACTTTCCCTGGGGTCGCCCCCGGTCCCCGTTAAGGACCATCCTGCCCTGTGGAGCCCGGACTTTCCTCCCCCCGCCTTCGCCAAGGCTCCGGCGGGCGGCGATCATCTGTCCTTCTCCGACCACCCGCGTATTGTACAGGGGGAGACGGTGGCAGAAAAGATCTTTTTTCAGTCAGCAGCCTGCACGAACAGCAATCGGCTGCAATGGGGGCAGGCCTGGATCTCGCCATTGCGGAACAGGCTGTTGTACAGCTGCGGCGGCAGATGCATGTGACAGCCGAGACAGGCGCCGTTGCGGGCTTCGACCACGGCCATCCCGCCGCGCCGCTCCATCAGCAGCTGGTAGCGCTTGCGCAAGGGGAGGGGCAGCTGGCTGAGCAGACTGTCGCGCTGACCGCTCTTTTGGGATACCTCCCCCCCCGTTTCCTTCAGCTTCCCGCTGATGACGGCCTGTCGCTCCTGCACTCGGGCGCTGACCGCCGCCAGCTCTTCTTCTTTTTCCAGCCGGTCCCGGGAGAGAGAGTCGATCTCTGCCGTCTTTTCCTGAATCCGGTCCTGAATCTCCTTGTTCAGCTTCTTGGCGGTGTCAATCTCCTTGAGCACTGCCACATATTCCTTCTGGGTCTTGATGGTGGGGAGCCGCCCCTCGGCTTTGCGCACATTTTCCTGTTCCACGGCAAAGGCCTGGTTGTACTCCCGGCGCTGGGCTTCCAATTGGTCGATATCGGCGGTCAGGCTGGCGACCATCGAGCGAACCCGCTCCAGGTCCCCCTCGAGAGCGGCCTGCTCCGCTTCGAGTTTCCGATTTTCCTGGCCAAGCCGGCTCAATTCCTGATCGAGCTCCTGCAGGTCCTTGAGCAGCAGCATCTTGTCTGGCACTTTCCTGCCTCCATGGTTTCCGTGATGTGGGCGCCGGCCTTGTGCCGGCAAAAACGAAGGGGAGTCAGACCGTCTGGAACGGATCTGCCTCCCCTTCCATTTCGATGAATTCGATAGCCAGTGGGCGTCGAGCCGCTTCCGCGCGCAGGGCTTGTGCCAACCTCGGCACCGCCAGACGTTCGGTGGCAAAATGACCGGCATCGATGACGGCAATCTTCAGGCTTTGCGCCTGCCGGGCCTCATGATACTTGAGATCGCCGGTGACCAGCACGTCGGCCCCCTGGCGAGCCGCCTCCGGCAGCAGCGAGGCGCCACTGCCGCCGCAAACGGCGATTTTGGCCACCCGGGCGCCGAGGTCCCCGACCAGGCGCATCCCCCCCCCTCCCAACGCCTGTTTGACTTGCCCGGCGAAGGCCTCCAGGGTAAGCGGCTCGGCCAGGTTGCCGATTCTTCCCAGACCGACACCCGGCCGGCGGTTGGCCAGCGGCAGGAGATCGTAGGCGACCTCTTCGTAGGGGTGGGCTTTGAGCATCTTGTCCACGACCCGCGCCAGGCGCTCCTGGGGCACGATGGTTTCGAGGCGCACTTCATGCGCCCGCTCGATCACCCCCTGTTGACCGATGAAGGGGCGAGCCTGCTCCGAGGGGCGGAAAGTGCCGGTCCCGGGAGACCGGAAGGCACAGCAGTCGTAGTTGCCGATCTGCCCGGCACCGGCCTGGAAGAGGGCCGCGGCAACCGTCTCCTCGTAACCGGCCGGAACGAAAACCACCAGCTTGACCAGGTTACCGTCCCCCGCACTCAGAGGGAGCC
>JACZKF010000137.1 GCA_014860175.1 Desulfuromonadales bacterium
CGATATGGGTCGGCATGCCGAGGGGGCCGGCCACATCGCGCAAGGCGCCGCCGGCCGGTTCGGCGACAATGCGGCGAGTGGCGTCGCCGATCGCCTGGATGAACAAGGTGATGGTCCCCGCCTGCGGATCGGCGTCGCCGATGGTCAGGGGGATGCGCTCTTCCCCCTCGGCAGCGCGCACAATGACGAACTGCCCCGGCAGGCGGGCGGCCGCTACCCGCGGCGCCCGGATGATCAGTTTGTGCAGATTCGGGGCGAGCGACAGATTGCTCAAGACTTCGAACATGGAGGCTCCCGGAGTAGAATTCCTTCGAACTTTCAACCAATTAACAGCGGACATCGTAGCATATACAGGTAAAAAACTCAAAAAGAGGGAGCAGAGCTCCTCCGCCAGCCGCTATACTGACCAGAGACAACCAACCGGACGGAGGAGATCGAATGGAACAGGAATGTGCCTACGGGTTCGGCAGGACGGTGGCGGCCCCCTTTGCGGCGACCGTGGGGAAGGTGCGCGAGGCGTTGCAGGCGCAGGGTTTCGGCATCCTGAGCGAAATCGACGTGGCGGCCAAGCTGAAAGAGAAACTCGGGGTCGACTTCCCCCCCTATCTGATTCTCGGCGCCTGTAATCCGCGCCTGGCCCATCAGGCCTTGCAGGCGGAGATCAACCTCGGCCTGCTGCTCCCCTGCAATGTGGTCGTCTATCGGGAGGAGCCGGAGCGGACGGTCGTGATGGCCATGGACCCGGAAGCCGCCCTCGGTCTGGTCGGCAACCCGGCGGTGGCGGCGATAGCCACTCAGGTGAAGGGGTTGCTGGAGAAAGCGCTGGCGGCTCTTTGATCAGCCGCCGGGTGGATCGCCGGCAAGCCCTCGAGGGAGACGGAAGACGACCCGTGTCCCTTCGCCGGGGGTGCTGGCGACGTCGATCCGGCCGCCATGCGCCTCGATAATGGCGCGGGCCAGCGACAGACCGATGCCGAGACCGCGGACCGCCGTGTTGGAGGCATCCCCCCGATAGAAGATGTCGAAAGCACGCTCGACCTGTTCGACGCTCATGCCGATGCCGAGGTCGCGGATGGTGACCTCGATCTGGTCCCTCTCGCTCCGCACTTCCAGCTGCACCGGCCCCCCTTGGGGAGAGAACTTGACGGCATTGCCGAGCAGATTGCCTAACACTTGGGCGATCTTGGCCCGGTCCCACCAGACCGTCAGCGGCTCCGGCAGTTCGGCGGTAAAGGCATGCTGCGGGAACTCGGTGCGAAACTGAGCGACCAGACGGGCGATCTCGTCGCGCAGGTCGAAGCTGCTCAGGTTCAGGCAGACCGGCCGACCGGCTTCGATGCGGCTGAGGTTGAGCAGATCGTCGATGATCAGCGACAGATCTTCGGAATTGGCGTAGACGATGCCGAGATATTCCTGCTGCTCCGGTGTCAGCTCCCCTTGCTGCAGCAGTTCGGTAAAGCCCATAATTGAGGCCAGCGGGGTGCGAAGCTCATGGGCGGCAGTGGAGAGGAACTCGCTCTTCAGCCGATCGATCTCGTGCTCGCGGGTGACGTCCTGGACAATAGTGATGCGTCCGGTGATCTTCCCCCCTTGGGCGCGCATGTCGAAATTGCGGGCGCGGAGCACTCGCCGGATCCCCTCCGCGGTCACCTCCCAGCTGCTGCTCCTCCCCGCCTGATGATCGAAGGCGGGGTCGCGGATAACGTCGGCGATCGGCCAATTGACGGCATCGGCAAAGCTGATGCCGAGCAGCGCCTCGGCCGCCCGGTTCATCATGATCACCCGGCCATGACGATCGGTCACCAACAGCCCGTCGGCGATCGACTTGAGAATGGCATCCATCTTGTCCCGGGCCTCGCGGGCTTCGGCCAGAGCTCCTTGCAGAGCCTCTTCCTGCTGCACTCTCTCGGTGATGTCACGGGCCAGGGCGATGATCAGATCGCGGTCGCCGGCCCGGTAGCGGCTCACCCGCACTTCGACCGGGAACCGGGAGTGGTCCTTGCGCCGCTGCACCCCCCGGAAAGTATGCACCTCTCCGGGCTGCAGGTCGGCCCAGACCTCCACCGTCTGGTTCTTTTCGAACCGCTCTTCGATATCCCGCGCCGTCAGACGCATCAACTCTTCCCGGCTGTAACCGAGGCTGAGGCAGGCCTGGCGGTTGAAGTCGATGAACCGGCCATCGGGTTCATGCAGGAAGAAGGCGTCGCCGGCTTGTTCGACCAGGGTCCGGAAGCGTTCCTCGCTTTGCCGCAGACCCTCTTGGGCCCGCTTGCGGGCGGTGATGTCTTCCACCACTTCGATAAAACGGCGGGCTCGCCCGTCCGGGTCGAAGACCGGAAAGGCCTGAACCCGCACCACGAAACGGCTGCCATCGTCGTGCACCCCTTCGGTCTCCATGCTGGCCGGCTGGCCACTGCGCATGGCGGCGACCCCGGGACAGTAGGGGCAGGGGGCGTCTTTCCCTTCGAACAAGCGAAAGCAGAACTGGTGTACGAAGTCGGTGGCCGAGCGGCCGAACAGTCTCCCCTGGGCGGCGTTGGTCATCAAAATGCGGTGATTTTCGTCGATCAGGGTGATGCCGAGATCGATGTTCTCCACCAAGGTACGGTAGAGTTCTTCACTGTCGCCGAGGGCCGTTTCCCGCTGTTTGCGTTCGGTGATGTCGTGAAAGTGAACCGAAAGGCCGGCTGGAAAGGGGTAGGGGCGGACCTCGAACCAGGCGCCGGCGGGGGGGTAGAA
>JACZKF010000138.1 GCA_014860175.1 Desulfuromonadales bacterium
TCGCAACACGATCCAGCCGATCGGTGCCAGGACGCCGAGAAAAAACCCAAAGAGTCCGTATGTCCAGCTTCTTCCCATCAATGCACCATTATCCTGGTTCACGGCCTGTGGTCTCCGGACTGCCCATCTGACGTGGGTTTCGGCCCGGGTGGCCTCGCGAAGTGAAGAAAGTGACTGTCTCGTGGTTATTCAGTTGGTGGCGGGTCGCCAAGTAGCGTACCGAACCGGAGAAGAGCTGGTCAAGTAAAAAGTCAGCGCCCAAGCATGATTCCGAGAGCCTCGGCCGTGTGCGCCAGCTCCCCGTCGGGGTCGACCAGGTTGAGGGAGCCGACGGCCTCCTCGATCGACACCGCGATAATGGCGCGGCCGCGCAGGGCAACCATCTGGCCGAACTGCCCCTGTTCGATCAGGTCGACCGCCTTCACCCCGAAGCGCGAACCGAGGAGGCGGTCGGTGTGGGAGGGGCTGCCGCCGCGCTGCACATGGCCAAGAACCACCGTTCGGGTCTCCACCGCCATCCGCTTTTCGATCTCATTGGCGACGAACCGCCCGACCCCCCCCAACCGTTCGATGCCGTAGTTCTCCTCGGCCCCGACCTGGACTACCCGGCCGCCGGCGGCGGGGAAAGCCCCTTCGGCCACCACGATGATCGAGAACCGGCTGCCGCGTTCCCGACGGCGGACCAGCGCTTCGACGACTTTTTCCATCTGGAAGGGGATCTCCGGCAGCAGGATGACGTCGGCCGAGCCGGCGATGCCGGCCTCCAGGGCAATCCAGCCGGCGTCGCGCCCCATCACCTCCACCACCATCGCCCGATGATGACTCTCGGCGGTACTGTGAAGCTTGTCGAGAGCCTCGGTGACGGTAGCCACGGCGGTATGATAACCGAAAGTGACGTCGGTGCCGCGCAGATCGTTGTCGATGGTTTTCGGCACCCCGACCACCGGCAACCCAAGTTCATTCAGCCGCTGGCCGATCTTCAGCGTGCCGTCGCCGCCGACGGCGATCAGCACCTCGGCGCCGGTGCGGCGAAACCCTTCGATTACCTGTTCCGACATGTCGACCAGGCGTACCTCCTCCCCCTGGCGCACCGGGTAGGCAAAAGGGTTCCCCCGGTTGCTGGTGCCGAGAATGGTGCCGCCTCGGGGCAAAATGCCGCGCACCGCCTCGAGATCGAGCTCGCGCAGCCGCGGCTCGCCGACCAGTCCATCGAAACCGTCCTCGATCCCCAGCACCCGCCATCCCCGCTGCAGCGTAGCCGCCCGCACCACCCCGCGGATCACGGCGTTCAGGCCGGGGCAGTCGCCGCCGCCGGTAAGAATGGCGATCGTTTTGCTCATGCAGTTCCTCCTTAACCAGCAATAGGGGACTCGCCCCTTAAATCATTGAAATCTTGTTTTCAGCCGCAGATGAACGCAGATGGACGCAGATTAACCCTAATCTAGTTCCATGTATCTGCCGCAGCCTAACGCCCGTCATCAGATCCACCCATAAAACAAACAGACACACCTTTTTGGTTCAAGGTCTCATCTGCGTTTATCTGCGTTCATCTGCGGCCAAATAATTGTGTTGTGAGTCTTTAGCTGAGAAATCTTCGCCTTTATTGTGAGGTCAGCCGTTCCCAGGCAATCCGGGCGGCGCCGAGAATGCCGGCATCGTCGCCGAGTTCGCCGCGTACGATCCGCAGGCGGGCGGCCGGGACCGAAAAGGTGCGCAAGCGGATCTCGGCTTCCAGCGCCGGGCGCATCAGGTCGAGGCTTTCACTGGCCCCCCCGGTAATCACCACCGCATCGAGGTTGCGCAGATTGACCACCCCGGCCAACACCTGCCCCAGGCGCACACCGGCCTCTTCCAGGGCGGCCAGGCTGACGGCGTCTCCGTCCCGGGCCGCCAGGGCGACGCTGTGGCTGGTCAGTTCCGCCTCGCTCAGGGTGGCCAGCACGCTCGCTTCACCGGCGGCCAGATGCTCGCGCACGCTCAACACGATGCCGGAAGCCGAGGCATACTGCTCGAGGCAGCCGCGGCTGCCGCACCCGCAGGGGCGCCCCTGCGCCTCGACCATCATGTGGCCGAGTTCGCCGGCCGCCCCATCTTCCCCCTCCCAGAGCTGGCGCCCAAGCACC